>CAVDEO010000014.1:26264-31499 GCA_963607915.1 bacterium | reverse complement strand
AAAGCATCTGCAGCCGTCCTGTCGATTTTCCGGACTTCGCAGTTCCTTGCGAATACGGTCTTCTCTGTGATTATCGGGTCATTCAGCACATCCATAATTTCGCGAAGATACTAAGTAATCCTTAAAAAATAAATTGGTGGAGATTTGCACGGGATTTTTGAGAATAGATTTCTTTTGGAAGAGAGTGAAAGAAAAATCCCCGGGTGGATTTTCTTATTTTTTCAGGGACAAAGATCAGAATTCATATCTTTGCACGGAAATGACTTCAATGACATTATGGATATTTCGGTTTTGATTACGCTTATCATTCCTTTCGCCGGCACGCTCCTCGGTTCGGCATTCGTGTTTTTCATGAAAAGGGAGATGCCGGCGCTTTTTCAGAAAGCGCTTCTTGGGTTCGCCTCCGGCGTGATGATCGCCGCCGCAGTCTGGTCGCTGCTCATCCCGAGCATGGAGATGACCGCAGATGAGGGAGTCAGTTCCGTCATTCCGGCTGCCGTCGGGTTCATCCTCGGAGTGTGTTTCCTTCTTGCGATAGACTTCCTCACTCCGCACCTCCACATAGGAGACGAGAAGCCCGAGGGTCTGAAGTCCCGGATGTCCAGGACTGCGATGCTTGCCCTCGCCGTAACCATCCACAACATCCCGGAAGGTATGGCGGTGGGGGTCGTCATAGCCGGGGCGTTGAGCGACGGAATAAGCATAGCCCCCGCCACCGCAATGGCCACGGCGATAGGCATAGCCATACAGAACATCCCCGAGGGGGCCATCATCTCGATGCCGATGCGCTCCGCCGGGAACTCCCGCTGCAAGTCGTTCTTCATAGGTGCCTTGAGCGGAGTGGTCGAGCCTGTCGGAGCGCTGGCAGTACTGCTTCTCGCCTCTCTGATGACCCCGATACTTCCGTATTTCCTCGCATTCGCCGCCGGGGCGATGATGTATGTCGTTGTCGAGGAACTCATCCCCGAAGCCTCCGAGGGTCAGCACTCGAACATCGGAACGGTCGGCTTTGCCGTGGGATTCGTGCTTATGATGGTGCTTGATGTCGTACTCGGATAATCGCATACCAATCTGCGGTTCTTCGACGGCATCTGACATCAAAAGACAAAAAATGCGGAAAATATGCCATCAAAAATTTGCAAAGTAAGATTTTATTCATACCTTTGCATTCCCTAAACGGAAACGGTGTCATAGCTCAGTTGGTAGAGCAAAGGACTGAAAATCCTTGTGTCCCTGGTTCGATTCCCGGTGACACCACTTCAGAGAGAGCAGCAGTGTTCTGTTCATCCCCCCTTACGACTTCTTTTCAGGGAAGCAAATCCCGCGGCTAAAGAGCCGCCGAACATTCCCGGCAGGACGGGCCGCAACTGACGACCGCCTTTCCGTCGGAGTCGAGCGTTATGGAGTTCAGCAGGTCGAGTTTCCCCTGATGGACGAGCTTCAGAATCAGCTCGCCGAACAGCGTGTTCTGCCAGGCGAACCAGGCGCGAGTGAAGTTCGTCGGGTCGTCCTTGTGGAAAGACTCGTGCATGAACCCTGTTCCGCCGTCGGTGTTGAGCAGACTTACGATGCAGTCGCGGATTTCATTGTCGTCCCGGGAAGTGAAGGCCTTCATCATTATGCTCATCGGCCATATCATATCGTAGCCGATGTGCGGTCCTCCTATCCCCTCTCCGGCAGTGCCCCTGAAGAAATACGGGTTGCTGTCGCTCCACACGAAACGGCGCGTGTTGCGGTAAATCGGGTCGTCCGGAGCGACATCTCCGAGATATGCGAGCGCGAGAAGGCTCGGAACGTTAGCATCGTCCATCATATACTGGTTGCCGAATCCGTCCACCTCGAAAGCGTATATGTCCCCGAATTTCTTGTTATGCACGATTGCATATTCCTTGAGCGCGGACTCGACCTCGTTGGCGAGAGCCCTGCACTCCTCCGCCATTCCGGCGTTATGGTTCACCTTTTCGAGAATTTCTGCGGCCTTGCGGAGCGAAGTCACGGCGAAGAAGTTCGACGGAACGAGGAATTCGAAAGTCGTCGCGTCATCGGAAGGACGGAAAGACGAGGCTATGAGTCCGCAGGGCTTTACAGGGTTGCCCCGGCCTTCGCAGCACTTGGTGTCAAGCTGGGCGCTTCCCACGCGGGTGAACAGGTACGGCCCGTGACCGTTCTTGCGCTGCTGCTCGCGGAGAGTCTTGAGAATCGCCGTCATCCCCTCGATCCATTTGTCGCCGAAGACGGAAGTGTCTCCGGTGACCTTCCAGTACTCGTGGGCGAGGCGTATAGGGTAGCAGTGCGAGTCAATCTCCCATTTGCGCTCGTGGTCGTTGGGATTCATATCCGTATTGTCGGTCTGCCAGCCTGTGCCGGTCGGACCGTCGTTGAACGCGTTGGCGTAAGGGTCGATGGTGATTGAAAGGAACTGACGGTTTATGACCCCGGCAATCATCTCCCTGAGGTGTTCATCCTCAGCGGCATACTGCACGTAAGGCCAGACCTGCGCACCGGAATCGCGCATCCACATCGCGTGGATGTCGCCGGTATATACGAAAGTGTCCGGGTTGCCGTCCTTGTCCTCGCGGAAATGCACGGTCGTGTCGAGAGTGTTCGGGAAGCAGTTGCGGAACATCCACTTGAGTTTGGGGTTGCTCAGTTGCGCGCACACCTCGTCAATCACCTGTTCGATTTTCTCCGAAGTGAAGAGACGGTCTTTCTCCGCAGGACGTTTCGATTCGAATGTCTGCGCGCCCGCCGTCAGAGCGAGGGCCGAGGCGGCGATTGTCGTGGTCAATAATCTGTGTTTCATCGTGTTATAAATTAGTCAGAGAGCGAATAAGGGCGGTCGGAAGCCGATGTCGAGCGGAGTTTGTCAGGCTCCGGAGACATCGTGAACTCAATCTCTGCCCCCGAAGTGAGAGTCTCGTGGGTGAAATAAGTCTTCGTATATGGTTTCCCGTTGACTTTCAGCGACTTGACATAAACGTTACCCTTCCAGTTGTCTTTCGCGTCAATCACGAGCCTGTTCCCCGAAGGCAGATTCACCGTCACCTTGCCGAACAGCGGAGAGCCGATCGCGTACTGGTCCGTCGCAGGGCAGACAGGGTAGAATCCGAGGGCGGAGAACACATACCAGGCCGAAGTCTGGCCGTTGTCCTCATCACCGCAGTAGCCGTCCGGGGCGGCGGAGTAGAGCTTGTCCATCACTTCGCGGATGCGCTGCTGAGCCTTCCACGGCTGTCCGCTCCAGTCGTAGAGGTAGAGCATATGCTGAATCGGCTGGTTGCCGTGGGCGTAGTTGCCCATATTCATCACCTGCATCTCGCGGATTTCGTGGATGATGTAGCCGTAGTAGCTGTCGTCGAAAATCGGCGGGACATTGAAGACATTGTCCATATTCGCGTTGAACGCGTCATCCCCTCCCATAAGCGCGATAAGCCCGGCAGGGTCGTGGAAGACTGACCAGGTGTACTGGAGGGCGTTGCCCTCGGTGAAGTCGCCTCCCCATTTGTACGGATTCAGCGGCAGGTTGAACGAACCGTCCGCCTTGCGCCCGCACATCAGCGAAGCGTCGGCAAGGTAGAGATTGCGGTAGTTGAGCGCCCTCTCCTTATAGATTCCTATCTCATCTTCGGATTTGCCGAGAGCCTTGCCGAGCGTCCAGATGCACCAGTCGTCGTAGGCATATTCAAGCGTCCTTGCGGCGCTTTCTTTGATTCCTGTGTCGCAAGGGACATAGCCCAGACGGTTATATTCCTCCCATCCCAGGCGTCCGGAGGTCATCGAGCCTTCGTGAACCGCGTTCGCTCCGTGCACGAGAGCCTTCCATAGTTCTTCGATGTCATAGCCCCGAAGTCCCTTCACCCACGCGTCAGCCACGACGGAGGCGGAGTTGTTGCCGATCATGCAGGCTCTGTGCCCGGGACTCGACCACTCCGGCAGGAATCCGCTTTCGAGCCACGCGTTCACCAGTCCCTCCTGCATCTTCACGCTCTCGTCCGGATAGACGAGGTTCAGAAGCGGGAAAAGGCAGCGGAAAGTGTCCCAGAATCCCGTGTCCGTGAACATATAGCCGTCGCAGACCTTGCCGTTGTACGGGCTGTAGTGGACGCGCCTGCCATCGGCGTCGATTTCGGTGAAGTCACGCGGGAAAAGCACCGAACGGTAGAGGCAGGAGTAGAACGTGCGGAGATTGTCCACATTGCCGTCCTCCACCTCGATGCGGCCGAGGACTTCGTTCCAGCGGGCCTTGCTTTCGGCCACCAGACGGTCGAAGTCGCCGTCGCCGAGTTCCTGAAGATTGCGCTCAGCCTGTTCAAGGCTTATGAACGAAGATGCGACCCTGAGGTTGACCTTCTGGCCGCGCACCGTCCTGAATCCCACTATCGCGCCGGAATGCGACGATTCGCTCTCGAGAGATTCCGAAAATTTCCCCCCGTCCTTCACCGTGCGGACGAATTCGAAAGGAGTGTCGGAAACAATCACGAACCAGTTGCGGAAATTGTCCGGAACACCTCCCGTGTTCCTTGTCGTGTAGCCGGCAATCATATTCTTCTCCGGAATCACTCTGACATAGGAGCCGCAGTCGAAAGCGTCGGCGACTATGCAGGATAGTTCGCTCTCCGGATAGGTCAGACGGAACGCCGCAGCACGCTCGGTGGCGGTAAGCTCAGTCAGGACATCGTGGTCGGCGAGATAGACGCTGTAATAATACGGTTTCGCGGTCTCCGCCTTGTGGGAGAACCAGCTTGCACGCTCATCCGCGCCGAAAACCGGAGCGGAAGTGACGGGCATTATGACGAACTGGCCGTAGTCGTTCATCCACGGACTCGGCTGATGGGTCTGCTTGAACCCGTTGATTTTGTCGGCCGCGTAGGAATAGGTCCATCCGTCCCCCATGACCCCGGTCATCGGAGTCCAGAAGTTCATACCCCACGGACGCGCCACGGCGGGGTAGGTGTTCCCCGTCGAAAAGCTGTGTTTGGACATCGAGCCTACCAGCGTGCTCACATAGTCCGCGGGAGAGTCCGCGCCCCCCTTTGATTCGACGCACGCCGTCCCGAGAAAGGACAGCGCCGCCGCTGCGATGCATATCTTAAAATTGTTCAATTTCATCAGAGAAGTTATCAGTTTTTATGTCGTCCGCCCCGGCAGAGCCCATCAGGCAGAATCTTTCCGGCAAGGGGACTATTCAATAGACGACTTGAATCGGGATTTTTACAAATTTTTCCGGTAAACTTT
>CAVDEO010000014.1:11924-26253 GCA_963607915.1 bacterium | reverse complement strand
TTACATCAGGGGATGTCGATTTCGACGGCCTCGGAATAGTTCCACCGCCGTGTTCCGCTTCCGCGCGGGGTGTCATAATTGATTCGCGCGGCCGCACGGATGAAAACTTTCTGGCCGGAAGGGATGGTTCCGTTGGAACGGATCTGCACAGACTTGCCGAGATTCTCCTCGAACGCCGAGCCGCTGTATGACAGCTCGGACGACCACCGGCTGTCGCGGGCGCGGTAGCCGACAGATGAGGAACGGCTCACGAAGAGCTGGATGTCGGTCACGTTCGCATAGGAATCCTTCCAAGTCCCGGTCTTCTCCAGCGCCGTCGCAAGTTCTTCGCGGGTGGTCGCCCTCGTGACCTTCACCTGCGCGGTGACCTTGCCGGCGCTGATGGTCGGAGATCCGATGAATTCCACCTTCAGGAACGGCTGAACCTCGAAATTGACTTCAGCGCTGCCCTTGATGTGAGTGTCCACGCTCTTGTTCCCGACGATGTTCCCGTCAGCGTCTTCAAGCACTATGGGCACGAACGGCCCGTCGACGCGGATGTTGTAATCCGCTTCGAAAAGTTTCGTGTTGCGGAAAGTCCCGTCGGGACGGCAATAGAAATCCTGGGGGGTGACATTTCCCTCCCAGCTCGTCTCGATGAGCCTCACCCGTATGCCCTCCGAACCCTGATCCGTCAGAACCGGGTCGCCGGTCTTGACATCCGTGACTGCGCCGTACAGAGTCTCGGCCGGAGCATCGTAGTTGTCAAGCTTGAAAAGCGAGCAGGAAGCCACAAGCAATCCCCCGAGCGCCGCAAAAGCCAACTTTTTCATATCAAAAAACATATCTGTCAAATTTATAACATTTTAAAAAACAATCAGCCTTCTTTCATCCTCATCGGTTAGGCTGCTGGTCGATTACGGCGCTCTTCGCCACCTCTCCCGACGGAATCTCGAAGTAATAGTCAGTAGGCGTGTATTTCAGCTCCATCTCGCGGGCCATCTGGAAATTCGCGTCGAAGAAATACTTCTTCGCCACGGTGCTGTAGAACGGATAGAGTCCGTGCAGACGGTAGCTCTCGCCGTTTCCGAAGCGGCTTGCGTCACGCTCCTCGCCCCAGAAGCCGTCGCGCCCCTCGGCGTGCTGCACCCTCCAGCGGCGTATGTCCCACTTGGATTTGTGCTCGAAGGCAAGCTCCTTGCGGCGCTCGCGGCGCACCTGGTTGCGGCTCCACTCGTCGGCGGCAAGGCTTCCCGAAAGAAGATCCGCTCCGGCCCGCTCGCGTATGTCGTTGATTGCCTTGGTCGCCACATCCAGCATATTGTCGCCGTCCACAGGGGACGCGGCCCCCGCGAGCGAAAGCTCGACTCCCGCCTCCGCCGCAGCCAGAAGCACGTCGGCGTAGCGCATGAGGATGAACGGCTGCGCGGACTTGCCCTCGCCACGGATGTAATTCGGATCGGGATTGAGGTACTTCCTCAGGTAGAAGCCCGAAAGATTGGCCTCATTGTCCTTCACATCGTAGAAAGGCCCGTTCGCACCCGCAGCGGTCATCTCCGTGCCGTCCTCAAGCGTCACAATCTCCTGGCCGGACTGCGCCCTCGGACTGAGATAGAGGGTCTTCGGAGTCCCGGTGTACTGCTGCAGATTCTGATAGTAGTTCTGAGTGGCGCGGCTCCACGAGTAGTCGTCCCAGAGAGGTTTCACAGGGGTGCTTCCGGTGTAGACTCCGGCGCGGATTTCAATCTCCTGATTGCGGAAGACATCGCCCGGAAGAATCACATAGGCCCTCAGGCGCGGCTCGGCGTTCTTGAAGAAATCCATAGTCGAGTCGAACATGAGGTAATTGCCCTTTGTGTTGTCAGCCCCGTCGGTCACGCGGATCGTGCCGTCGTCATACCTGTCGAATCCGTCGAAAAGTTCCACGAAATCCAGCGACGGGCAGCTGCCGGAGCAGAGCGGGTCACGGAATATGAAAGGCGAGCTGTAGGCGTCAAGTCCGTGGGTGAGAGACGGATAGAGATACTCCTTGACGAATATGTTCTCCGGACTCGTGAGGTCGCTGAACATATCCACCATATTCTGATATATGGCATCGGCATCTCCCGCCGCCCATTTTTTCTTGTAGAGGGAGAATTTTCCGGAGTTCATCACCTCGCGCGCGGCCTTGTAGGATTCGGAGAAATAGCGGACGGACGCTTCCTCCCAGTTCTCTTCGGAGAATCCCATCACGCGGACACCCGTCTTCGAACCGAAGCCCGTGAGCCGCCCGGTGACGGTCTCGTTGTACTTCGCGACAGAACCGGCATAGAGCATAGCCTCAGCCTTGAAGGCGAGAGCGGCGTAACGGTCTGCGAGTCCGCTCTGGAGCGCGGTCGCCGGCAGGAGGGCGATTGCGGAGTCGAAATCGGTGCAGATCTGATTCCAAGTCTCCTCCTCCGAAGCGCGGGGAACTTCCAGCCTGTCGGAAGAGTCGGGGTAGGAAATCGTGCGCGTCACCAGGGGAATGCCTCCGAAACGGCGTGCCATCTGGTAGAAGACATAGGCGCGGACGAAATAGCCCTGACCCATGAAGAAGTCGTATTCGGCCTCGGTGAAATTCGACCTGTAGGACGGAAGGGTCTCGATGAGATGGTTCGCGTCGTGGATGAGCACGAACGCTTCGCTCCAGCAGGGGGTCTCCTCCCCCTGGAAAGTGCGGAAAACGTCATCGCGGTTCATCGCCTCGCCGCATCCGTCGATTCCGAGAGTTCCGAGCCATCCGTTGAAGGTGAAGCCCCACGCGGCCATATATTTGAAATCCTCGAACGGCATATGCGAATAGAGCCTTGCCATATATATGGACAGACCCTTCGCCGAACCCATAAGGTCATCGTCGGTCACGGTGTTCTTCGGAGTCAGGTTCATGTCACAGGACCACAGGAGAAGCGCCGCCGAAATCAGTATAAATATCCTTTTCATAATCATCGACATATTTAGAATGACAGGTTCATGCCCAGAGACACGGTTTTGTTCAGAGGGTACATTCTTCCGTAGTCGGAGTCCGGATGTTCCGGATCCACATATTTTATCCCGGTGAAAGTCAGAAGGTTATATGCGTTTACGAAAACTCTCAGGCCGAAAGACGAATTGCGGAGCTTCGGTATCGTGTAGCCGAGTTCTATGCTCTTCAGACGGAGATAGGACGTGCTGACGCGGTTGAAGGACGAATTCTTCTCCGGAGAGTGGCCCGTGAAGGCGTAGTGGCCGGAAGTCCACTGGAGAGTCTGGTCATAAGGGTCGGTGTATTCACCCACCGGATGCCAGCGGTCGAGGAACTGCTCGAGAGCTCCTCCGCCGTTGGAACCCCAGATGGAGTAGAGAGGCTCGTCGTACATATATGAGCCGAGCGCCGAACCTTGAAACAGCATGCTGAAATCCAGACCTTTCCACGCGCAGTTGAACGAGAGGGAGTAGTTCATCCACGGAGTCTGGTCGTAGGCGTACGGATGCGCGTCCAGACCGTTGATTTCTCCGTCACCGTTCCAGTCGAGGTACTTGTAGTCGCCCGGAAGGATGTCATTCTCCTTGTAGATGTCGTAGGACCAGATGTCCTCCCAGGATTCGTAGCGGCCGGCCGACTCGTAGCCGAACTGGATGCCCTGGTAGCGGTTGGTGAGGTTGTCGTTGCGCCAGCGGTCGTAGGAGTTTCCGTAAGGGCCCTGTCCGTAGGCCTTGAGGTTCTGACGGCGGGTGACTGTGACGATTCCCGTGAGACCGTAGCTGAAATCGCCGACCTTGTGGCGGTGCGAGATTTCAAGTTCGAGTCCGAGGTTCCTGTCGCTGTTGAGGTTTTCAACAGGTGCGGACGCGCCGACAACCGTCGGGAGCGATGAGCTGTTCTGCCCGAAGACTCCGTCACGGCTGCGCTCGAAGTAGTCGAAACTGATTCCGAGCATACCGTTCCACGCCTCGAAATCCACACCGATGTTGAAGGTCCTGGACTTCAGCCAGGTTATGTTCGTGTTCGGGAGCGGAGATGTTGTCACGCCATAGACCATCTCGCCGTTGATGAGATAGGCCGGGGCATAGCCGCTGTAGTAGCCTTTCTCGCCGTCGTTTCCGGTGGCCGGATAGACATAGCCGGAAAGCCACTCATAGTTGAGGTCGCTGTCGTCTCCGAGCGAACCGTAGCTCGCCCTGATCTTGAACTGGTTGATGAACGAGAGCCAGCTGCAGTTCTTGAAGAACGGCTCTTCGGAGATGCGCCAGCCGACGGAAGCCGAAGGGAAGAATCCCCACCGGTGTCCCGGAGCGAACTTGGACGAGCCGTCGTAGCGGAACTGCGCCTCGAAAAGGTAGCGGTTGTCGTAGGCGTAGTTCACACGGCCGATAAGAGCCTGATAGGCAAGGTCGTAGAACGAGCCTATGTTGCTGTTGATGTCAACGAATGTGGACTGGGTCTTGTCCTTGAGCGCGGTGAGGTAAGGAGAGCTGAAGGCGAGGTCTCCGATGAGGTAATAGTTGTCACCCTTGCGCTTCTGCGCCTCGTAGCCGAAAGTCGCGCCCACCTCGTGCTTGTCCGCGAAAGTTCGGTTGTAGTTGAGGAGAATCTGTCCGAGAGCCTGCCACTTGGTGTAGTTCTCGCGGGTCAGACGGTCGGAGTGGTCGGAGAATTCCTTCGCCACATACTCTCCGGTAAGCTCGTCCTGAGCATAGAGGTTGTAGGACTTGCGGAAGAACTCGTTGTCGTCGTAGCGGAAGTCGTAGCTCGCCATCCCCTTGAGCGACAACCCTTTGAGCACATCCGTAAGGGTGCCGAAATCATATTCGAGCGATGCGGAGGACTGGAACTGCTTTTCGCGGTAGTCCTTGTAGCCGGAAACCGAGCGGGTCATCATCGCCACTGTGTTCTGCATCAGGTCGAGACCCTCATAGTTGAGCATCGTCTGCCCGTCGTCGACATAGGCCGGGAAGAGCACGCCCTGCTTCCAGAGGTTGCGGATGAGAGTCACCGCGTCCGAGTCCGGAGTGCTGCGGTTGTCGGCTATTCCGCTGAGGTTCAGATTGAACTTGAGTCCCCGCACAAGTTCCGCGTCGATGTTCGAGCGGATATTGTACTTGGAGTAGTTGAGGTCGCGCGAGCGGAAGAAGCCCTCTTGATAGAGGTAGCCCATGCTCACATAATACTGACATTTTTCATTCCCTCCGGATATGCTCACGTCGTGCTGGGTCTGAGGGGACATATTCGAGAACACGAGAGAGTTCCAGTCGGCGGCCTTGCGCGTGCCGTCGGCGTACTGCTTCATGAAATCTTTCGTGAAAGTGACGGAGCCGCTTCCGTCGGACTTGTTCAGAGCCATCTCGTTGTAGAGGGTCATCGCGCCCTGCGCGTCAGCGAGCTTCGGCATCGTGGCGGGCATCTGGAATGTGAACGAGCCGTTGTACTGCACCGAGGCCCTGCCCTCCGAACCTTTCTTCGTGGTCACGAGCACGACTCCGTTGCCGCCCCGGACTCCGTAAATCGCCGCGGACGCGTCCTTGAGGACCGAAACATTCTCTATGTCGTTGGCGTTCAGCCTCTGGAAATCCTCGGTCGAACGGGGAACTCCGTCTATGACTATGAGCGGTTCGCCGAGTCCGCGGATATCCATACTGTTGTTGTATGTTCCCGGTTCGGCCGACTTCTGCCATACGCGCACTCCCGGGACACGGCCGGTGAGCATGTTCTGCGGGTTCTCGTTCCTGGTCTTTATCATATTCTCGCCGTCCACGCCGGACACCGCGCCAGTGAGCGAACCGCGTTTCTGCGTTCCGTATCCCACGACGACCACGGATTCGAGCCAGGTGTTGTCGGCCGACATCACGACATTGATGACATTCCTGCCGCCCACGGACTCATATTTCGTCGCAAAACCGAGGAAAGAAAACTCCAGCACGGCATCCGTGGCCGTCTGAATCTCGAATTTCCCGTCCATATCCGTCGCGACTCCGGTCTTGGAGCCTTTCACCATCACGCTCGCCCCGAACACCGGTTCCGCCGACTCGTCGACGACCGTTCCCTTCACCGTGATTGTCTGTGCGCCCAGACCCAGAGAGGACAGCAGGGCGACGGCTATCAGTAATAATGTCCTTTTCATAAATATCGTTTATCCTATATCTGTTTTTCTCCCGTTCCGTCAGGAATCGGAATTGCTTCAGTCAATCTGTGACAGCTGCCACTTCGCGAGAACAGCGTATTCAGCCGCGAAAGCGAAAGTGAACATGGCCTCGACATTGTTCTTTGATTCGGTCGAATTCCAGCCGTAGAGCAGGCTCGGGGGCAGCATATTGTTTTTCAGATAGTTGTCCCAGGCGTAATCGAGATTGTTCTGGAACGTGCCGATGTTCACCGCGACATTGTCGTAGTGCGCCGACACGTCGACCCAGCCGCGCATCAGCACCCCGTTGAACCAGTTATTGAAGCCGTCTATGGCATATTCGTAATAGCCCGGGCGGTCGGCAGATTTCTTCGCGAAACAGAGGAAGGCCGCCGAAGAGAGAGCCTTCATATCATCGAGATAGGCCTGCCCGCCCGTGACACGGTAGAGATCCGCAGCTCCGGAGAGCATAGTCCCGGAGTTGTAGGAATATGTTTCGCCTGTCGGGGATTCCTCCTCGTTGTGGCCACGGTATCTCTCGCCGTCCACGGTCTCGTAGGCAATGTTGTCGCCGCCCCAGCCCTTCGCACCGAGCATATCCCAATAAACTCCGTCGGAGCGTCTGTAGAGATGGTAGCGCTGGAAATCATAGACCTTCTTCGCGTACATAAGGTAGTACCCGCTCTTTTCCATCTGTTTTGTCAGACGGGCCTTGTTCTCCCCTATGTACCTGTATGTCACTTTGTCGGACTTGCCGCCGTAAATCTCGGAAAGCCAGACGAGCGGGCTTATGAACGGTCCGTTGCTGCACGAATGCTTGGTGTAGTAGCCGGGTCCCCAGACTATCCCGCCGTGTTCGTTTCCGTCGGAGTCGAGGGTGGTGTCCCAACCGTCAATCACATATTCCGCGAGATACTCCGCTTTTTCGAGATAGCGAGCCTCCCCCGTAAGCCGGTAGGCTTCAATCAGTTCGCGAATGAGCCACTGCTGGTCGTCATAGACGTTCTCGCGTCCCTCCACGGCCGCCTTCCCCGGACTCGAGGCCCGGTTCACCCCGTAGACCGTCCACTCCTTTGTCTGAGTGTAGGATGTGAGGGTATATGTACCCTCATACCATTTGAGATTGTCCACGAGACCGGAAAGGATGTCGCTGTAGGTGGCGAAGAAATTGTTGTAGAAGCTGTCCTCCCCGGCATCTTTAAGCGCCGTCAGAGAATGCAGGACGGAGTTCACCGCCTCAATCGCGCTGGTGTACATCCACACGCTGCCCTTCTCCGAGGATTTCACTCCGGTGAAAGGATTGTAGTAACGGGACATCGCGCTGCCGTCTTCGGTGAAATAGTTCGTCTTTGCGGCGGCTACTAGAGTCATCGCCCGGGTGAGATTGCGCTTCGCAAGCGCGACTTTCTCCTCGCGGACTCCGTCACCGTCAGGGGACGGAGTCACCGGGTTTTCCGGACTGCTGCAGGAAATGCAGCCGGCGAGGAAGATTCCCAAAAGGGAAACGAATATGGAACGGTTGATTGTCATTGTGTGATGTCGGCTATTTCAAAGCTATGCTGTAGATGCAGAGCTTGTTCTCGTCACCGTTGTCCTCTCCCTTGAAGACTGCGAGAGCTATGACCACGTTCTTTCCGTTGAACTTGGAAAGGTCGTAGCTGAATGTGGCGTAGGCATCCGGTTCGTCAGCGCCGCCTCCTTCGTGGCTGAACTTCCAGCATCCGTCCCCGGCGGCCTGGCCCACTGTCGTGGAAGGAGTAAGATGCTCCACAGCACAATCTTCGGTGATGGCCGTCACCTTGAAGTAGGTCGGGTTTTCAGAGCTGAAGTTGCGTGCCTTGAGAACGAGGTTGTCGTGTCCCGCCGCAATCGCGAACTTGGCATAGAAATATGACTCCGGCTCTGTCGTGCTGACCCTTGTCCTGTCGCCGCGCGTCTTCATCACGAAGCCCTCGCCCGCCTGCGGTTCGTTGTCCTTTTCAATCGGCATACAAGACCAGAAAGCGGCAAAATGACCGACTTCTCTGTATTTCGCGTAAGCATCACGGTATTTCTGCGGGCCGTCCTCGTCTGTCCAGCCATCCTGAGGAAGTCCGGTGAACTCGCTGAATTCGGTGACAGGCATGGTCGAGCGGACCATCTCCTTGGTCATCTTGTAGTTGTCGAGACCGGAAACCTGCTCGCCCGGAAGGTAGTCCCACTCTCCGGGAATCTCTTTCGCGAACGCCAGACGACGGAGCACGAGCTGCTTCCAATAGTCGCCTGTCTCCCAGCGGTAGGTTCCGATTGCGATGACGATCTCCTTGCCGATGTACTTCGTCAGGTCGAACTTATGGTCCGGATTGGTATAGCTTTCATTCCAGGAAGTCATCTGCTCTCCGACGAGTTCAGCGACAGGGTCGGCGGCGCTCAGGTCAATCGCCATCACGCCCCAGTGGCAAGGTGCGTCCTCGGAAGACGCGTGCGTGCGCATCTTTATCGACAGTATGCAGTTGTCCTCGGTAATCTTCTTGCGTCCGGCAAGATAGGAGTCGAAGTTCTCATGGTCGGCAGGATTTTTCCAGTCGCCGTCTTCCTCGCGGTTGCGGATCTGGATTGTGGTGCCTTCGTTCTGCTCCTCCCACCAGCCGTACCAGCTCGTGAATGTTCCCATGAAGTCGGTTGACCAGTCGAAATGAGGATAGTTGTCGCCGTTCTTTCCCCCGCGGTACTCGTTGTAGTGCCATACATCCACTTTCGCCAGGTCTTCGGCGGTCGCGCCCGGAAGAATTTCCTTCGCGCCCATGCGCACATCGTCGAGAGTCACGACGAAATCGCCCGTGAACTGGCTCTTGCTGACGGTACGGGTCACGTCGACGCATCCGGCTGCGGAGAACACGAGGGTGTAGTCGTCAACTGTAAGGCCCTCGAAAGTGTAGATGCCGTCTGCTCCGGTCTCCGTCGTCTTCGCGCCGTTGAGTTTCACGGTGACGCCCGTCATTCCGGCATTGCCGCTCTTGGCGTCGATGCACTTTCCGTGTAGTCGTCAACTGTAAGGCCCTCGAAGGTATAGACGCCGTCTGCTCCGGTCTCCGTCGTCTTCGCGCCGTTGAGTTTCACGGTGACACCCGCCATTCCGGCATTGCCGTTCTTGGCGTCGATGCACTTTCCGGTGATTTTTGCACTCGAGATGTACAGGACGATATCGACCGTAGCCTTTCCGCTCTTGAAGCTGGAGGCCGTAAGCGGAGACGAACCGTCCGCGTAGCCTTCTTTCTTGAAGACTATGGTCTGCTTGGTCATCGGAACGTCGTTGAGAGTGTAGGAACCGTCAACCGCCGTCTTGGTCTTGATTTCGGTTCCGTTCACGGAAACTTCCACATCTATGAGCGGAGTGCCGAGTTCGCTCGTCACGATGCCGGCCACGGAGCCTTTCTCGACTTCAGTCACGCCTTCGTCTTTCTTGCAGGAATCAGCCATCAACGCCCCGCCCAGAAACGCGAGGGTCATAGCTGCCAAGGATAAAATTTTAGTGATTTTCATTTTTTGAAATTTTAATGATTAGTGTGTGCAAAGTAAAACGGACAGGATTAAATATACAGTTAATGGACGATTAAATAATGAAAATCTTCAATTAATTTTACGATATTTTTTCGGTATATCAGCATTTTTTATACCTTTACGCAAAGTTTTTCGATTAAATGACGGTTATCCGAAAGATTATCCGGATGCTCACGGAAGCATTCACACTATGCGCCGCGGCGGTCCTGCTCCCGGCCGGCGTACTTTCCGCGCAGGGACTGGGCTTTCACGGAATGGACCACAGGATTGACCGGCGCACGTCCTGGAACGTGTTCGGAGACCGGCCGGAAGTCTTCGACGGGGAGATACGGCTCGAATTCGAACTCTACACCCGCCCCTCTTCGGAGTTCGGCTACTTCTTCAGGCTCAAGGACGAGGGCGGCAGCCGACGAATCTGGAACCTCTCCTACGACAGCAGGGGCGACAGCATAACGGTGAGGCTCAACGAGGAGGGACGGCAGAGCCTCATCAAGGCGGCGATTGCCCACGACAGCATGAAACATCTGCACTGGAACAGGGTGGGCATCGCCTTCGACCTGAAGAGAGATTCCGTGCGGCTCGACATTGCGGGAAAGAGCTTCCGCACACATTTCCCGGGGCTGCCGGACAGAATCAGGGCGGCGGTGGTATTCGGCCGCAGCGACCACATCATCGATGTGCCGTCATTCGCCGTCAGGGAACTGCGCATCGGCGGAGGAGGCAGGAACTTCTATTTCCCCCTGGATTTCACGGAGGGCAACGTCGTCTGCGACTCCCGCTTCCGGGTTGAAGGCCGGGTCGAGAATCCGGAATGGCTGATAAACGATGCGATGCGCTGGAAAGAACTGGCCGGTTTCAGCTACCTCGACATAGCCGGAGCCTGCTACAACAGCGTCCGCAAGGAGTTCTGCTATTTCACGGACAAGGAGATGACAGTGCTCGACCTGATGAGGGACAGAGCCGAAAGACATTTCTTCAGCTCTCCTTGCCCCGTCGTGATGAAGCTCGGGAACAATGTCGTCTCCGAGGACGGGGACAGCATCCTCTGCTACGAGCTGCACGACGACGAGGCCCCCGCCGGAAGCCCATCGGCGGCAAGGCTCGATCTCGACAGCCGCGGATGGAGGACTGTCAGCACGGACAGACTGAAAATGCCGATGCATCACCACTGCGGTTTCATCAACCCGGCGGACGGCCGCTATGTCATACTCGGTGGCTTCGGGAATATGCTCTACAACGGCGATTTCTACGAATTCGACGAGGACTCCGGCCACTGGAATGAAATCTGGCACAATCACGGGGGCGACGTCATCCAGCCGCGCTATTTCACCTCCGCCGGCACGGACGGGGAATCGGTGTACATATACGGAGGAATGGGGAACGAATGCGGAGAACAGGTCGTCGGAAGACGGTATTTCTATGATCTCCACCGCATAGACCCTGAAACAGGATTCTGTGAACTTCTGTGGACGCAGGAGGACGGCGACAGGACGGCAGGGCGTAAAGACGGCGGCGGGACTGCGGGACGCGAAGATGGCGACAAGGTGCCCGTGCGCAACCTGATTGTTGACGGAGACTTTTTCTACACGCTCCGCTATCCGGAGTATATCGGGCAGTCCGAACTCTACCTCTACCGCATCTCCATCGCCGACGGGACGGCGGAGCGGCTCTGCAACAGCATCCCCATAGTCTCGGACAAGATGAGGACCAACGCCAACATCTATCTCGACAGGAATCTGGGATGCTTCTTCGCCACGGTGCAGGAATTCGACGATGACATAAAATCGACGCTCAAGATATATTCGCTCGCCTACCCTCCCGTCACGGAAAACTCAGGAATTTCAGACGCCAGGAGACGGTTCAGGGTGTTTCTCGCCCGTTACGGTCTCCTTTCCGGAATCGCGGCGGCGGTAATGCTTGCGGCGGGGTATGCCTTGAGCAGAATATTGAGAAAGCGGAAAAGGGGCGGCCCGGTGACCGGAGGTCCGGCGAACCGCAGAATCTTCAGAAAGGAGCGGAGCGATGACAGCATATCGCTGTTCGGCGGTTTCACCGTCATCGGGCACGACGGGACGGACATCACATCCGGCTTCACGAACCAGCAGATTCTGATTCTCTGCCTGCTGATAAAGCGAGGGGAGAACGGAATGTCCGGCAAACGCCTGAGCAGCATCCTGTGGCCGGACAAGGAGGAGGACAAGGTGAAGAACTCCAGAGGAGTGGCAATCAACAACCTCCGCCGCTCCCTCTCAAGGCTCGAAGGCGCGGCGGTGACCTACCGCGGCGGGCGCTATTACCTCGAACTGACCGCCCCGTGCACCTGCGACTGGTTCGAGCTTGACACGGCCCTGAAGGAGAAGAATCTCGACAGAGACCGGATTCTCGGGATAATCTCCGGAGGAAAGTTTCTCAAGTCCATAGGCGACGAAATCTTCGACGACTTCAAGGAGAAGGCGGAGAACATCGTGTTCCCGCTGCTTCACGAGGAACTCGAGGCGCGGTTCAAGGCGAAGGAGTATGAGGCGGTCTGCGAAATCGGGGAGATGATTGCGAAGATAGACCCTACCGACGAGACCGCTCTGCGCACGGTGATCAGGGCTATGCGGCGGCAGAAGCGCACGGAGGAGGCTCTTGTCGTATATGCCGCTTTCTGCGCCGAGTACAAGAAAGCCAATGATGCCGACTTCGGCGTTCCGTTCAAGGAACTGTGATTCCCTCAGGATAGGTGCCGGTTTGAAAACTTGGAGAGCCGCCGGAGAGGGCTTCGGAGACTTCAGTCGGCAGCGCCGGTCACGACGCGCTCGATGCGGCGAGGGACGGAGGTGATGATTTCGTAGGGGATGGTGCCGAGAATGTCCGCGATTTCCGAGATTGTCGGCTCCGCACCGAATATGGTGACGGTGTCGCCCACCTGAGCCGGGACTCCGGTGATGTCGAGCATACACATATCCATACAGATGTTGCCGATGGTCGGCACGCGCTTCCCGTTCAGCAGGAAGGAGCAGTTGCCGCAGCCGAGACGGCGGTCGATTCCGTCGGCATAGCCTACGGGAATGGTCGCGATGGTCGTCCCCTCCGGTGCAATCCGCCCGTGGCGGTCATAGCCTATGGTTCCGTCCTCCGGTTTCAGATGCTTGATTTGCAGAATCTTGCACTTAAACGAGGCCACGGGTTCAAGTTTCACTCCCTCAAGTGCGCTGATGCCGTAGATTCCTATGCCGAGCCTGACCATATCGAACTGGTACTGAGGGAAACGCTCTATTCCGGCGGAATTGAGTATATGCCACATGGGCCTGTAGCCGAGCGAGTCCGTCAGTGCAGTCGCATTGCTCCTGAACATTTCCACCTGTCCCAGAGTGAAAGCGTCGTTCGAAGGGTCTTCGGCCGCGGCGAGATGTGAGAATATGGATTTCACCCGCACACGGTCCGTCGCGGAAAGATATTCCTTGAGTTCCGGGAGCTCGGAGGTCATGAATCCGAGGCGGTGCATCCCCGTGTCAAGTTTTATGTGTACGGGGTAGTCCTTTATGTCCCTGCGTTCCAGGACATCGCAGAACTCCTTGAGGGAGCAGAGGTTCGGGATGCTCGGCTCGAGATTGTTGTCTATGATTTCGTCGAAGAAGTCCGTCCCCGCAGTAAGCACGAGTATCGGCTTATGAATCCCGGCAGCGCGAAGTTCCATCCCCTCCACGGGGTAGGCCACGGCAAGATAGTCGGCACCCTCCTTTTCCATCAGACGGGCGAACTCCACCGCTCCGTGTCCGTAGGCGTTCGCCTTCACCAGCACGAGCAGTTTCGTCTCCGGCTTGAGCAGATTTCTGAAATATCTATAATTGGACTCGCAGGCCGGGAGACTCAGCTCCAGACGCGAGAAGTCATTCTCTCCAAACATGTCAGCGAATATTTTCCGCCGCAGGCCTCTCCGGCATCAGCCGATGCCGTGAACGCCCGGGCAAGCGGCTGCAAAATTACCACTTTTCAACGAATTTCTCTCCATTTTTGTGATTATTGCACGGGATTTGCCATAGATTGTTTCGTTTGCGCCGGAAGACGGAGGCCCGGAGCTGCGGCGCAGAAAAAGACAGAATACGATAGATATATGAATACAAGTTACCTTTTTCTCGCCGAAGGCTTTGAAATCGCGGAGGCGATGTGTCCGGCGGATATGATGACACGAGGCGGACTGCCGGTCAAGACGGTGTCAATCTCAGACGAAAAAACGGTGAAAAGTTCCAAGGGAATATGCGTCATCGCAGATTTGGGCTGGGACGGATTTCTGAGAGAGCTTGAGGATCAGCGGATTGACGGGGAGGGTGTGCTCGTCTTCCCAGGCGGGATGCCCGGTTCGACCAATCTCGCGGACAAGGTGGAACTGCTGGAAATCGCGCAGAGACATTTCGACAAGGGAGGCGTCACGGCCGCCATCTGCGCCGCTCCGAGCATGGTTCTGGGAAAGCTGCACGGTCTCAAGGGCAGGAAAATGTGCTGCTACGAGGGCTTCGAGAAGGCTCTTGAGGACGCGGGGGCGACTGTTGAAAAGGAGAATGGCGTAGTTGTTGATGATAACCTCGTCACTTCACGCGGAGCCGGGCACGCGATTGCGTTCGGTCTCGCGATTGTGGCTGCCGCAGCCGATCAGGCCAAAGCCGACCGCGTCGCACGGGCCGTCATGCTGTAATTTCAAAGATTCA
>CAVDEO010000014.1:5555-11862 GCA_963607915.1 bacterium | reverse complement strand
TACAAGACAGGAAAGGTTACAGTATAATCAAGAAAGCTTACAATATGAACATTTGGATAATAGTCATCGCTGTGATGCTGATAAGTTTCGCCATCCAGCAGATTCTTGAGAACAAATTCAACAAATACTCGAAAATCCCGAACGCGGGCGGTCTCACGGGGGCGCAGGTGGCGGAAAGGATGCTCGATTATTACGGGATTCACAATGTGCAGGTGCGCCGCACCAACGGCGTGCTCACCGACCATTTCGACCCGAGGACAAGGACGGTGAACCTCAGCGACGGAGTGTATTCAAGCAATTCGATTGCAGCGGCCGCAGTCGCCGCCCATGAATGCGGGCATGTCGTCCAATATGCGCAGGGCTACGCGCCGGTCAAGCTCCGCAGCGCCCTCGTCCCGGTCGTGAATTTCAGCAATATGACCGTGCAGTGGGTTCTTCTGCTCGGTGTGCTTCTCATCAACATCACTCCGGCTCTGCTCTGGGTGGGAATCGCGCTCTTCGCGATGACGACGCTTTTCAGTTTCGTGACTCTCCCCTGCGAAATCAATGCGAGCGCGAGGGCGGTGAGCTGGCTGAGCAATTCGGGGATTGCCGATGAGAGGACGCGGCCTATGGCGGTCGACGCGCTCAAGTGGGCCGCCTATACTTATGTCATCGCGGCCATCGGATCATTGGCGACGCTTCTCTATTACATCGGCATCGCGACCCGCAGGAACTGAATAGGGGGGGTCTGCCGCGTTGCAGGTCCCGCATCCTCAATTCCCACCCGGGAAGATTTATTGAAGTTATGTTAGCTTACTAAAAAAGGGGTCCGGCTATTCAAGCCGGGCCCCTTTTTCATCGTAGAATTCATTCTGCAGGACGGTGAAATCCGTCGATGTCTCCATCTTCAGCTTGCACCTGTACTTTTTCTTCCATCTGTCAAGGATGCTTCCTTTGAAAAGGCCGTCGGACTTCGTGAGGTAGGCGCCCAGAATCGGGCCCACCTTCAGCGTGAGATTGGCAAGCTTCCTGTCGTTCACATAGCAGGCGAGCTTGCGCTCGATGTCCTCGTCTATCACAATGCTCGAAGAAATCTTCCCGGTGCCGTGGCAGACCGGGCAAACCTCCAGAGTGTTCAGCTCGATTGCCGGGCGCACTCTCTGTCGGGTAATCTGCATCAGGCCGAACTTGGTGAGCGGCAGTACGTTGTGCTTCGCCCTGTCCCCTTCCATCAGCTGCTGCATGTACTTGTAGAGCTGGGTGCGGTGTTCGCTCTTCTCCATGTCGATGAAGTCGATGATGACGATTCCGCCCATGTCCCTCAGCCTCAGCTGACGGGCAATCTCCTCCGCTGCATAGCAGTTCACGTCGAAGGTGTTCTGTTCCTGTTCCTTGTTCTTGGCTCTCGTTCCGCTGTTCACGTCAACCACATGCAGCGCCTCCGTGTGCTCGATGACGAGATAGGCCCCCTGCCTCAGCGGCACGACCTTTCCGAAGGAACTCTTGATTTGCCGCGTCACCTCAAAGTGATCGAAAATCGGTTCCCTGCCCTCGTAGAGCTTCACGATTTTCTCCTGATCCGGAGAAATCAGCGAGATGTACTTGCGGGTCTCCTCGAAAATCTTCTCGTCGTTGATGTAGATGTTGCTGAACGAGTCATTCAGGAGATCCCTGAGGATTGTGGTTGTCTTGCTGTACTCCGTGAAGAGCAGCTGCACCTTCTTGGACGAGGCGATTTTTTTCCATGAGCTCTCCCATTTCTCGATGAGAGACATCACCTCGGCATCAAGCACCGCAGCCTTCCTTCCCGCCGCCGCAGTGCGTATGATTGCGCCGTAATTGCGTGGAAGAATGCTCTTTACAAGCGTTTCAAGCCGTTTCTTCTCTTCTTTCGAAGCGATTTTCTGTGACACACTGACCTTCTCCGCAAAAGGAAGAAGCACAATGTTCCGTCCTGCCAATGAAATTTCAGCTGTCAGTCTGGAGCCCTTTGTGGATATCGGTTCCTTGACTATCTGGCAGACTATCATCTGTCCCTGAGTGAGCACATCCTCGATGCGTCCCTCCTTCCCGAGCGGCTGACCGACCTTTATGTGGGAATATATCCCCTTAAGGTCAGAGTTTGGATTTGAGCGCTTCACGAATTCGTCGAACGCATTGAAATACAGCCCGAGATCGAGGTAATGGACGAAAGCCTCCTTCTCGTCTCCGATGTCCACGAACGCGGCATTCAGCGCGGGCAGGATCTTCTTCACCTTTCCGAGATAGACATCTCCCACCGCAAAGCTGTGCCCGAGGACAGACTCCCTGTTGAACTCAATCAGACGATGGTTTTCCATCAATGCGATGGACACCTCCGAAGAACTGACTTCAACAACAAGATCTTTTACGGATTCTTTTCCGGCTTCCATTGAAATTTTATTGACAAAAATTAAAATAGGATTTCCGCAAAAAGGCCGGCCGCCAGGGCCAGCCTTCATTACTTATAAGACTGCTTTAACGGCAGCGCTGACAGGCTACTTCTTCTTGTGCCTGTTCTTGCGCAATCTCTTCTTGCGCTTGTGCGTCGCCATCTTATGCCTCTTATGCTTTTTCCCGTTTGGCATGATTTGATGAATTTAATATATACCTTTATTTCTTGATCTGACCCACAAATGCCTTTGACGGCTTGAATGCCGGGATGTCGTGTGCCGGGATCGTGATTGTCACCTCTTTAGTGATGTTGCGTGCGGTCTTCTCAGCCCTGTGCTTGATGATGAAGCTTCCGAACCCGCGGAGATAGACTGGCTGTCCCTTTGTGAGTGAATCCTTCACAACCTCCATGAAGCCGTCAACAACTGCCGCTACCTGCTCTTTCTGAACTCCGGTTGACTGTGCAACCTCGTTTACGATTTCTGCCTTTGTCATAATACTTGTGTATAAAATGTTTATTAGATATTTCCGATTCGGATAAAAACCTCGCAAAATTAGACTTATTTTTCTAATATTCAAAAAAAAACATCAATTTTGACACGGCAAATGAAAGGATACGGACATTTTCAGGCTTCGGCATTATTGTCCGGAACATGTCACATGGCATAATGCTTGACAAATATATGTCCGCCCGAAAGGACTCGTCCATGCTGACATAATGTCAGTATGGGAATATTGTGCAGATTCGGCATATACAGCATATACAGCATATACAGAAAGGGATAGAATATGAAAAGTTTATTCAAAGATGATTTTTTGTCGCCGTCGGGAGCGGAGGTAAGCGTGATTCCGGTCGCATCGCCGGACGGGCCTGCGCAGGGGGTCAGGGACGAGGAACTGCCTGATTCACTGCCTATTCTGGCACTGAGAAACGCCGTCCTGTTCCCGGGCACAGTATATCCGATTGTCATCGGAAGGGAGAAGTCGCTCAAACTGATTCAGGAGGCCGAGAAGAACAGCCTTTTCATCGGGGCCGTGCCTCAGAAAGATTTCAGTGTCGAAGAGCCTAAAGCCGAGGACCTGTTCGAGTTCGGTACCGTCGCGAGAGTGCTCCGGACGCTGGAGATGCCTGACGGGACACTCACCGCCATACTTCAGGGATTCAAGAGGTTCAGGATTGAGGAAATATATGGATATGAGCCATATATGCTCGGAAGAGTCACCTACCTCAACGACGAGAAACCGGAGGGAGAGGATAGCATAGTGAAGATTACCGCCGACCTGATAAAGGAAAAGGCCATATATATATCCAAGAATGCGTCTTTCATGCCGAAGGAGGCAGTCAGTGCGCTCAAGTCCATCGAAAATTTCGAATTTCTCGTGAATTTCGTGGCCTCGACGATTGATTTCGAAGATTATGCCGGAAAGGCTGCCCTGCTCGGCATATCCTCCGTCCGCAAAAGGGGTGACAGGCTTCTGGAACTGCTTGTGAACCAGTCGGAAATCATCAAGCTGAAAAACGAGATCAACCAGAAGGTGAAGGGAGACATGGACCAGCAGCAGAGGGAATACTACCTCAACAGCCAGCTGAGAACCATCCAGGAAGAACTCGGAATGGACGAGGTGGAGGAGATTGACAGGCTGCGCGAGAAGGCCGCGAAGAAGAAATGGTCCAAGGAGACGCAGGCGATTTTCGAAAAGGAAATCGTGAAGCTCGAACGGCAGAACCCCAACTCGCCGGAGTACAGCATACAGCTGAACTTTCTCCAGTTCATGGTGGATCTCCCGTGGAACGAGTTCTCAAAGGACAATCTTGACCTCAAGCATGCGAAAGCGGTGCTCGACCGCGACCATTACGGGCTGGATACGGTGAAGGACAGAATCATAGAATACCTTGCGGTGCTCAAGCTCAAGGGCGACATGAAGTCTCCGATTCTCTGCCTCTACGGCCCTCCGGGAGTGGGCAAGACCAGTCTCGGAAAATCGATTGCCACGGCTCTGGGAAGAAAATACATCCGTATTTCCCTCGGCGGAATGCACGACGAATCGGAAATACGGGGGCACAGGAAAACCTACATCGGGGCGCTCCCGGGGCGCATACTGAACGGCATCATGAGAGCCGGAACTTCAAATCCGGTCATCGTGCTGGACGAGGTTGACAAAATCGGCAACGATTTCCACGGCGACCCGTCCTCCGCTCTGCTTGAGGTGCTCGACCCGGAGCAGAACACGACCTTCCACGACAACTACCTCGACATGGACTACGACCTGTCGAACGTGCTCTTCATCACGACGGCGAACACCACATCGACCATCCAGCCGGCCCTGCGCGACCGTATGGAGATGATTCCGGTGAACGGCTACCTCGCCGAAGAGAAAATGGAAATCGCCAGGCACTATCTCATCCCGAAACAGCTTGAGGAACACGGTCTGAAGAAGGACCAGCTGAAGATAGGCAAGCCCGCTCTTGAGACTGTCATCGGAGAGTACACCCGCGAATCCGGAGTGCGCAGCCTTGAGAAGCAGATTGCGAAGATTGCCCGGGTGACGGCGAAGAAGATAGCCCTCGAAGAGGAGCGGCCCGAGACCATAAAGCCGGGCGACCTCAAGGAATATCTCGGGCTGCCTACCGCGTTCCACGACAAGCAGCGCGGAAACGAGGCCGCCGGAGTGGTCACTGGACTCGCGTGGACGGAGATGGGCGGAGAAATCCTGTTCATCGAAACTTCCATAAGCAAGGGCAAGGGAGTGCTCACGATGACCGGAAATCTCGGAGACGTGATGAAGGAATCGGCGACCATCGCCTACCAGTACCTCAAGGCGCATCCGGAACTCACGGGTCTGAGCTATGAGCAGTTCATCGAGAAGGATGTCCATGTGCACGTGCCGGAGGGGGCGGTGCCGAAGGACGGTCCATCCGCCGGTATAACTATGGTCACATCAATGGTTTCCGCTTTCCGTGGGAGACAGATTCGCAGCGGATTCGCGATGACCGGCGAAATGACCCTCCGCGGAAGGGTGCTGCCTGTCGGAGGCATCAAGGAGAAGATTCTTGCGGCCAAGAGGTCGGGAGTCCACACCATCGTGATTTCCGAGGACAACCGCAAGGATGTGGAGGACATCAAGCCGATATATGTCAAGGGCTTGGATTTCATCTATGTCAGAGACATCCAGGACGTGCTCAAGGCCGTGTTTGAGAGCGACGCCGAGTGACGGCCGTAATGTGATATGGAAGTCAGAATTGAAGAGTCTTGGAGAGAGGCGCTGAGCGCGGAGTTCGACAAGCCGTATTTCACGGAACTTGTCCGCACTCTCCACGCAGAAAAAGCCTCGGGGCAGGTGATTTATCCGCCGGGCAGGGAGATTTTCCGGGCATTCGAGCTTACGCCTCTGGACAGGGTCAAGGTCGTGATATTGGGTCAGGACCCCTACCACGGCTGCGGGCAGGCTATGGGACTCTCCTTCTCAGTTCCTGACGGAGTGCCCGCGCCGCCCTCGCTCAAGAACATATTCAGGGAAATCGGCGATGACCTCGGGGTGCAGATGTCGGGACGGCCGAACCTTGAAGGCTGGGCGAGACAGGGCGTGCTGCTGCTGAACGCGATTCTGACGGTGCGCGCAGGTTCTCCGGCCTCGCACAGCAGAATCGGATGGGAGACTTTCACGGATGCAGTGATTCGCTGCATATCGGACAACTGCGACGCGGTGGTGTTCATGCTCTGGGGCAACTTCGCCCGGGGCAAGCGCGAACTGATTGACGCACAGAAGCATCTCGTGCTCGAAGCGGCACACCCCTCCCCTCTCGCCCGAGGAGCGTTTTTCGGATGCCGGCATTTCTCAAAGGCCAACGGGTGGCTCGTCTCGCACGGACGGGAGCCGATTGACTGGAGACTGTGACGGCGGCGGAAACCGC
>CAVDEO010000014.1:0-5532 GCA_963607915.1 bacterium | reverse complement strand
TGCGACACAAGACCATGCGACTGCGACAAGAAATCATGCGACTGCGACAACATATCCGCGAATACGACGACAATCATAACTGCGACAATATATCCGTAACTGCGACAATATATCCATAACTGCGACAATATATCCGTAAAAGAAATGGACACTGGCACAAGACAGCATACGCCTCGGAAGGCTTTGTTCCCCGGTTCGTTCGACCCGTTCACGGCCGGGCATCTCAACATACTCAAACGGGCCCTCACGATGTTCGACGAAGTGGTTGTCGCCATCGGTGTGAACAGCGACAAACGTGGCTTCTACGACAATGAGAAGAAACTCGAAATCATCCGGAAGGCCACGTCCGGACTTGAAGGGGTGACGGCTGTCTCCTACGACTGTCTGACGGTCGACCTGTGCCGGCAGCTCGGCATCCGTCACATCGTCAGAGGGGTCAGGAATATGATTGACTTCGAGACGGAGCGCTCCATCGCGGACGCGAACAGGCGCATCGCCCCTGAGATTGAGACCGTCATAATCCCGACAGCGCAGGAATACGCCCACATCTCGTCATCAGCCGTGCGAGACATCATCAAGCACGGAGGCGACTACTCGGCATTCATCCCGGAGGGGGTCGTGCTGTGAGAGATCATTGTTACGATATGCTGAATTTTAATGGGATATTGGCACGCCGCACGGGTCCCGCACGGGCACTCAAAAGGAACCGCCGGAGTGTCTCCGGAATTCCGGTTCCCCACGCGTGCGTGGACCGACGCCTTTTGAGTACCTGTGCAGGGCTCCTGATGACACTTGTGATTTATCCGTCAAGTGCGGCGGCACAGGAAAATCAGCCGGCAAATCGGCAGCGGGACAGCCTTCTTCTGGAGTATCTCCGCGAGATTGACGGCTGCGACATCCCGACCAAAATCGGGGAATGCGACTTCATCCTCGGCAGCTGCGACTCCGCCTCCCTGCGGGAGACGGCGCTGAAAGTTTTCAACCACTTCCGCGGCTCGAAACTGATGGGAGACGAAAATGTCGCCGTCCACATCGCCGACAGGTGGATTCTCGGGAATGGCAATACGGAATACGGGAGTTCTGCCAGCGACACGCGACAAACCGACATGGGGTATAGACCGGGAGCCGGACAGCACGCTCGCCGCAATCCGCAGCTACGCCGACTTCAACCGGGAGTCGCTGCTCGGCAGGAAAGCCCCCCTGCTTCCGGAGGCGGGACTGGACGGGTTCAGCGACAAAAACATGACGGTGCTCTGGTTCTACGACACGGACTGTTCCAAATGCAGGCTGGAGGCAGTCCTGCTCGAAGATTTTCTGATGCGGCATCCGGAATGCGGGCTGACGGCGTTCTACATCGGAGACGACCCAGAGAAATGGGAGGCGTTCCGGAAAGGGCATTTCACACAGCTCAAGAATCACGCGGATGTCAGACATCTGGCCGACCCGGCCGGAGAAAGCGATTTCAGGAGGAAATACTCCGTCACCGCCACTCCGAGAATGTTCCTGATTGACACGAAGGGAATCATCGTCGGGCGTATGCTCGACACGGAATCGCTGGAAATGCTGTCGGACCTGCGGAGAAGGCAAGAAAAGGAGGCCGTCACCGAACTGTTCTACCGGCTGGTCCCCCTGCGCGGAGAAGATGCCAAGAACTCGCTCGAATACCTCATCGACACCCACATCCTCTGCGACAACTCCCCTTTCGACACCGCCGAGGACTCGCTGATGGTGGTGAATTTCGCCCGGATTCAAAAGGAACTCCTCTCCAAGGCCCGACCTGGCGGCAAGATAGCCCCGATTAAAGTCCGCGGCTCCCTCAACGGCCGCAAGCCGGCGACCTACAGGCTCGACCGCCTCAGCCGCGCCTCCGGGAGGCATCACCTGAGACTTCCGGACGCCACACGCAGGGAATCAAGGGAAATCAGCGGCAAAACCGTCATCATCCTCCACACGACCGGCTGCCGCCAGTGCGAAGCCGAACTCAAGGCTGCCAAGTCAATGAACATCAATACGCTCGCCGTCAATATCGACGAAATCCAGTCCCACGATCCCGAGACCTTCGCCCGACTCCTTGACAGCTTCGACCTCACGACTCTCCCCCTCCTCATCGAAACAGACCGCCACGGAGTCATACTCCGCCGCTACTTTTCGCTCGTGACCGTCTTGCCGTAACGAACTTGACAATCGCGGCGGCGAGAAGGAGAAGGAAGGTGAAGGTGCAGAGACGGCCGGTGATGTCGCCGTGAGTGACGAAGAAAGTGAGTCCGTCATTGAGCGGCAAGCGGAAATGCAGCGTCGCGGGTCTCCACCACGGCCCCTGCTCAACGATGCGCCCCTTGCTGTCGATGAGGCCGGAAATGCCGGTATTGCCGCAGCGGGCGATGGCGCGGCGGGTCTCTATGGCCCTCAGGGAAGCGTAGCTCAGGTGCTGGCGGTAGCCCGGAGTGTCTCCCCACCAGGCGTCGTTGGTTATGATTGTCAGGGCACGTGCGCCTTTGAGAACATATCCCCGGCAATAATCCCCATAGACGGATTCGTAACATACCGCGCAGCCGAGAGGCACCTCGGTGACAGCGCCGTTCCTGTCGGAGGCGCGGAAATGGAGAAGAGAAATCTCATCCTGACCCACGCAGCGCCCCATCACGCCTCCGAGCGCACGGTCAATCGGGTCGAAGATGACGGGATAGGGCAGTTTCTCCACCGCGACCACAAGCTTGGTCTTGTGGAAAATCTCGTCGCGGCCGCTGCCGTCAATCATCAGCGCGGAATTGTGCGATTCATACCATAGTCCGCCGGTAATCTGCCGGGAGGTCAGCGACGGACGTTCAGCGGACTCGATGCGGGTGTAGGTCGAGGCTCCGAGCAGCATATTCACTCCGGGGAAGTCCCCCAGAAGCGATTTGAAGCGGTTGAGTGTCGGACTTGCTCCGAGGAAATTCGTCGTCACATCGGATGTGAAAGTCTCGGGGGCGAGAACGAGAAGTCCGGGGACGGAAGCATTCCCGCACCATGTTGAATCGCGCTCATAGGCACGCTTATAGTCGATAAGCTCAGGTTTCACGAGCTTCTCAAGAAGGTCATTCTGCTCGTTCTGAGTCATCGCCTCGAATTTGTGGTACGGGTCAATGTTCGGCTGCGCGACCAGCACGTCGACAGTCCCGGACGGCTCAGGTTCAGGCGCGAACCACTTGCAGAGCGACCATGTCACCGGCCCGCAGAACACAAGGACGAGCGCGGCGGAATACACAATCCGGGCCTTCGGTGAAAAGCCTTCCCAACGGCCGTCAGCAAGCCTGTGCCCGAACCATTCGCCGTCGGAAAGCCACACCAGAAGGCCGAAGATTCCGAGATTGCAGAGCCAGACCCATAGCGAGCCGCCGAGAGTGCCTGTGACATCATACCACTGGACAAGCGCCGGCGTGCGTGCAAAGGCATTTCCGAGAACGAGCCACGGCCAGGAGATGTCCCAGCCGAAATAGGCCTTTTCCCACGCAATCCACATGACCGCGAGAAAAATGTAAGGCAATATGCCCCCGAAAACCCTGCGTGAGCCTCTGAAAAGAAGGAATATGACCAGCATCTGAAGCGCGTTCAGCAGCACTGCGGCGATTCCTCCGCCCACAGTCGCGTTGCACACCCAGAATGTCGTGACAGCGTTCCATAAGACAAAACCAGAATAGAGATAGACCCAGGCATGTTTTCTCCCTGTCAGAGTCAGCAGCCTCTCGGCACAGAGCAGCGGCACGAGACCGACAAGGGCAAGCCAGCTGCAATGAGGCAGCAGGAAGGGCATTGACATCATAATCCCGAAAAGGAGAATCAACCCCCATATAACCGGCGTTTCCCGCGAAATCGTCTTTTTTTTCATACATTCATCATTTTTACCTTCACCGCGCCACCCGACCCACAATCGGCAAAGTTACGAGAAATTTGCTATCTTTGCACGATTATGCGATGTCCCCGGCTTAAAGGGAGGGATTTTCGCACAAAACAGGAAAAGAACATGCAACTGGATCTTCAGCTGTTGAACATAATAAAGGGATTCTGCATCGGGCTGTGCTCATCCGCCCCCATCGGGCCGATTGCCGTCTATGTCATTCAGCAGAGCCTCAGCAAGGGGCACAAGGCCGGATTCATCACCGGTCTCGGGGCCACGATTGTCGACACTGTCTTCGCCTGCATCTCCATCTTCGCCCTCGCTTATGCGCAGGAGTTCATGGAGAGGCACAGCGAGCTGCTGCTCGTGGTCGGAGGAGTCACCGTGGCGATAATCGGAGTGATAATGATCTTCACGAATCCGATTGAAAGGGAGGCGCGTCTGAGCAAGGGGAACGAGCGCATCTCGAAACTCACGAGCAAGAACAACCGCGTGACTGTCAATGACTTCATCAAAGCGCTGCTGATGGGTCTCGCGAATCCGGGCGGCATACTCGTGCTCTTCGCGCTCTTCACGGTCTTCGGCATCGACACCACGCACAACCAGGACTGGACCGCCGCCCCGATCATTCTCGCCGTTTCGGGCGGAACCATCTTCTACTGGTTCTTTTTCAGCTGGGGGATCAGCCATTTCAGGAAATATGTGAAGATGCGCACGCTGATCTGGATAAACCGCATCACCGGAGCGGTAATCGCAATCATCGGCCTTGCTCTGCTGAGCGAGGGGCTTTTCAGGGTGATATTTCAGAGCGCGGAACTGTTCTGATATGGGAATTATCCCGATGATATGGAATTATTAGGCATATGGGGAAAATAAAGTCATTTTTCGGAAACTGGATTGTGAAGAACCTGCTGGGGGCGGCCGTTGTGCTTGCAGTGCTCGTGGGCGGGGCTATGGTGGCTCTGAATCTGATTACGGGGCATAACAAGGAGCTGACCGTGCCGGATCTCACGGAAATGACGGTCAAGGATGCCGGATTCGAGGCGCATCAGGCCGGAATGAGAACCGAAGTCGTGGATTCCGTCTATGTGAAAAGACTCGGAAGGGGCTATGTTTACAAGCAGAATCCGGCTCCGGGGGCGAAGGTCAAGAAAGGCAGGCGCATCGCGCTGACAATCAATGCGGTGACACCGAAGAAAGTGAGCATGCCCAACCTCGTGGGCTATTCGATGAGGCAGGCCAAGGCGGAATTGTCCACGCGCGGTCTCATCCTTGGGAAACTGATGTATGTCAATGACATAGCCACGAACAACGTGCTCCGTCAGATGCACGGGAACATGGAGATTGAACCCGGCACCCAGATTGAGAGCGAGTCTGTGATCGACCTCGTCGTGGGTCTCAATTCCTACGACAACATGACGAGCGTTCCGGATGTGCGTGGGCTCAAGCTGATGAGTGCCAGAGACGTGATTCAGGAGAACTCCCTCAATCTCAGAAAGGCCGTCTATGACAAGACTGTCCTGACCTACGAGGACAGCACGAAGGCCTTTGTCTGGAAAATGTCTCCCGAGCCGTCTGAACAGCCGCTGCCGATGGGAAGTGACGTGTCAATCTATCTCACGACCGACCTCGCGAAGAAACCGGTGAAGTTCTGA
>CAVDEO010000013.1:18501-32398 GCA_963607915.1 bacterium | reverse complement strand
CCCTCCGCCGCCATCTCCACCATCCTGTCCGAGGCTGAAACGACATCGTCCCAGACCTCCTGACGGCCGGTCTCGTTGAGAATCTCGTGGCGCATTCCGGGGTAAAGGTGGCTGGTGACATCCCCGTAGCCGAAACTGCGCATATTCTCCACTGCGCTTTCAAAGGCCTTCGGGGAGATGAGGCACGGGTCTTCCGCTCCGGAGATGAAGCGGACGGGAAGCTGCGGACGGGACATTTTCCAACCCCTGACAGAGTAGCAGTCCTGCATGACTCCGAAGAGGTTGCGGAAACCGTTGGCAGTGAACACATAGTTGCAGAGCGGGTCGGCATCATACGCCCTCACGACTGAAGGATCGGAGCAGACCCAGCAGTTCGGCGATGTCTCGCCCCTGAAGTTGCGGGAGTAGCCGCCAAAGGCAATCTTCTGAATCAGTTTCGGGCGGTAATGCTCCCCTTTGATGCTTCCGAGAGTCTTGGCGAGCGCCTTTCCGGCTCCGGCTCCCGGGTTGAAACTCGGACAGCCGCAGACAAAAAGTCCGTCAATGGTGTCGTCGTGACGCTTCGTGTAGGAACGGACGGCCATCGAACCCATGCTGTGCCCGAAAAGGACGAGGGGCAGCCCGGGCCAACGGCCGTGCGCCCACTGGTTGACGAGACGGATGTCATCGACCATCGCCTGCCACCCGCCTTCATAGAAATAGCCGAGATCCTCCGGAGTCCTGACGCTTTGTCCGTGTCCCCGGTGGTCGTGGATTACGGCGGCATATCCCTTCGAGGCGAGAAATTCCATGAACGGGACATATCTTTCCTTGTGTTCGCACATTCCGTGCACAATCTGGAATACGGCCTTCGGAGCGACATCGCCCGTACAGGTCAGAACGGACAGTTCCAGCCCGTCAAAATCTGATGTAAGTTTATGTGATTCAATCATATTGTATTATATTTTTATTCAATCATATTGTATTATATTTTTCCGATAGCTCCATCGTTCCCGGCGATTGCAGATTCCATACTTTTTCAGAGAAATCCGCGACATTCTGACAAATTTCTTCAAAAGTATACATTTTTCTTCACGCATGAAACCTTAGGCTTGCTTTTTGTTTTGAAAGTCGGTCGCAATTTCGTATTTTTGCAGTTTGGAATAAGAAAGCCTTTACTTGGACAGATAAGACTTTTGCGAAAGATTTTTCATTATAAACCATTTATAAACTATTTTACATTATGGGTAAAATCGATTTGAGCAAGTACGGCATCAAGGGTGCTGCGGAGATTGTCTATAATCCGGATTACGACACCCTGTACAAGGACGAGCTTAACCCGGCGCTTACCGGCTTTGACAAAGGCAAGCTCACCGAACTCGGAGCCGTGAACGTGATGACCGGAGTTTACACCGGACGTTCCCCGAAGGACAAGTTCTTCGTTCTGGATGAGACCAGCAAGGACACGGTATGGTGGACTACAGAAGGATACAAGAACGACAACAAGCCGGTTACCCCGGAGACATGGAAGGCGCTCAAGGAACTTGCGGTCAAGGAACTTTCAAACAAGAAGCTTTATGTCGTGGACGCTTTCTGCGGCGCGAACCCTGCAACCCGCCTCAAGGTGCGTTTCATCGTAGAGGTGGCCTGGCAGGCGCATTTCGTGAAGAACATGTTCATCCGTCCGACAGAAGAGGAACTCGCGAATTTCGGCGAGCCTGATTTCGTCGTGTTCAACGCGTCAAAGGCGAAAGTGGAGAACTACAAGGAGCTCGGACTCAACTCCGAGACTGCGGTTGTCTTCAACCTCACTTCAAAGGAGCAGGTCATCATCAACACCTGGTACGGCGGCGAGATGAAGAAGGGAATGTTCTCAATCATGAACTACCTCAACCCGCTCCGCGGAATCGCTTCAATGCACTGCTCAGCCAACACCGACAAGGAAGGCAAGAGTTCGGCAATCTTCTTCGGACTTTCAGGAACAGGAAAGACCACCCTTTCAACCGACCCTAAGCGCCTTCTCATCGGAGACGACGAGCACGGCTGGGACGACGAGGGAGTCTTCAACTACGAAGGCGGATGCTATGCGAAGGTCATCAACCTCGACAAGGAATCCGAGCCTGACATCTACAACGCAATCCGCAAGGACGCTCTCCTCGAGAACGTCACGGTCGCAGAAGACGGCAAGATTGACTTCGCAGACAAGAGCGTGACCGAGAACACCCGCGTGTCTTACCCGATCTATCACATCGAGAACATCGTGAAGCCGGTTTCAAAAGGCCCTCACGCAAAGCAGGTGATTTTCCTTTCAGCCGACGCTTTCGGAGTTCTTCCTCCGGTGTCAATCCTCACCCCGGAACAGACCCAGTACTACTTCCTTTCAGGATTCACCGCAAAGCTCGCAGGTACTGAACGCGGAATCACCGAACCTACCCCGACATTCTCCGCATGCTTCGGCGCGGCATTCCTCTCACTCCACCCGACAAAGTACGGCGAGGAACTCGTGAAGAGGATGAAGGCGGCCGGCGCGAAGGCATACCTCGTGAACACCGGATGGAACGGTACAGGCAAGCGAATCTCAATCCGCGACACCAGAGGAATCATCGACGCCATCCTCGACGGCTCAATCGAGAAGGCTCCGACCAAGAAGATTCCGTTCTTCGACTTCGAGGTTCCGACCGAGCTTCCAGGAGTTGACCCGAAGATTCTCGACCCTCGCGACACCTATGCTGACGCGGCACAGTGGGATGAGAAGGCCAAGGATTTGGCTGCACGCTTCCAGAAGAACTTCGAGAAGTTCACCACGAACGAGCTCGGCAAGGCTCTCGTAGCCGCCGGCCCGAAGCTGTAGGAGGGGCGGGGCGCATAAAAGGCGGTCTGCTGCGTTGGATTTCTTGAAAATATTAAATTTCAATATTAGGTTGGTCAAGTTTTTCTTGGCCAACCTTTTTGTTTTGAGGGAGAGGGATTGCCTTACAGGACTATCAGCCCTGATGGAGAGGTGCGCGGAAGGGGACGGAGGACGGTCGGCTGCGAGGAAGTCCGGTCCGTTTCCGGAGAAAGTTCGTCGAGAACGGCGCGGGTGGCCTCGTAGGCGAGACGCGGGGTGTTGTTGTTTTCGCTGAGGTGGCAGAGGAAGAGGTTGCGGAGACCGGGATGCCAGAAGCGGCGGACCGCCGCGGCGCACTCGTCGTTTGAAAGGTGGCCGAAGCCGTTCATAATGCGCATCTTCAGTTCGTGGGGGTAGGAGCCGGACATGAGCATGTCCACATCGTAGTTGGACTCGAAGACCACAGTGTCGGACTCCCGTGCGAAAGCCACGGCCTCGTCTGTCACCCGTCCGGCATCGGTCATTATGAAGAAACGGTGGCTGAGGTTCTCCCCGAGAGGAATCCTCACGGCATAGCCGACAGTCTGCGTGGCATCGTGAGGGACAATGAAATAACGCACGGAAAAGCCGCAGACATCATTCCATCCGTCCGGGTTCAGACTCCGTACGGACGCTCCGAGATTCTCCAGTTTGAGAGTCCGGTGCAGAAGCGCGTCGGTCAGCATCTCTGAAGTCCAGACAGGCTTGCTGAGCTTCTTGCAGTAGGATGCGAGGCTGCGGACATGGTCCATATGGTCGTGGGTGACGAGAACCGCTCCGAAATCATCAGTCGAGAGGCCGCTGTCCGCGAGCAGCGTCCTCAGACGCCTGATGCTCACTCCGGCATCGATGAGCAGGCCGCCGAGACAGCGCCCTCCGTCGAAACGGCCGAGGAAACAGCAGTTGCCGCTGCTGCCGCTCGAAAGGCTCAGAAATTTCACTTCAATCATATGCCTTCATCCCCGAAAACTCAGAAGAAACTGCCTTCATATCCACGTCAGTTCTTCTCATCCTCACAGAATTTCTTTATGACCCCGTAGGCGTCCCCCACTCCGAGTTCTCCCGCACGCGAAAGGTCAATGCAGCCCTTCTCCTTGTCCTTCAGGTAAATCTGGACGAGTCCCCGGTTGAAATAGGCGTCACCGAGATAAGGGAAGGCGGCGATGGCCTTCGTGTAGTTCTCTATCGCCTTCACGAAATCCGAAGAGAGACAGTAGAGATTCGCGAGATTGTACAATATATATGGTATATTCCCCGCAATCCTGTCAGCCTCCACGAGGTCGGCTATGGCCTCGGAGTAGTCGTAATTCCTCGTAACCCGGTCCTTCACCCTCGCCCTGGTGTTGCCGGAATCGTCCATAGAGAGCGACTGGACATTGCTTTCGATGCTTGAGATGAACTCTATCATGTCAGCACGGAGCACTCCCCGGTTCATATGGTAGAACGCCCGGTAGAGACTTTCGACATCCGTCGCCGGACTGGCGGCAAGCGCGTTGTCGTAGTGGGTCTGCGCCAGATTGTACTGCCTGTCCCTGCTGTCTGCAAGAGCCGTGAGAAATTCCCGCTGCGCCTCGGAGAGCCCGTCGGAACGGAGTTTCGTGAAGTCGCCGGAACATTTCACCTCGCCGCTGTTGTCAAGCGTGACGCTTACCGGAAGACTGTCTTCAAAGCGCTGCAGGAGCGGATTCTCATAGATGTGGGAAGTGATGTAGTCCCGCGAATCCCGCGAATCCGCCGGCACGAAACGGAACATCGGACGCAGCTTTATGTCAACGTCGCGGTGCTGGAGCATCTCATCGTTGAAGTCTTTCTTCGCGAAGTCCGCGTCAAAGGCGAGCAGAGAGCTGTATTTCTTCGTGGTGTCGGCAAGCGAGGACTCGTCGGTGACGTTCTTCGCGCGGTACTCCGCCACTTTCCGCTGCGCCGTCTGCCAGTCCGCCTTCGACTCCTTCTGCATCCCGAGCAGATTCTTGACATAGGAGCGGTTCATGTAGGCTTTGGCGAAGTCCGGATAGAGTTCAATCGCGCGGTCGTAGTCTTCGAGGGCGTCGCGGTACATCCCGAGTTCGATGAGCACGGAAGCCCTGTTGAAATGCGCGAGCACATTGTCCGGGTTGATGTTCAGCACACGGTCGAGATCTTCGAGCGCCCCCTCATAGTCACCGAGCTGAGCCATTATCAGCCCCCTATTGTAGAGGGTCAGCGCATTGCCCGGCTCGTCACGGAGCACCCGGTTGAGATCCGCCATCGACTCGCGGTACTTCTGCTGTTCGTAGTACATCAGCGCGCGGTTGAAATAGGCGAAAGTGTTGGAAGTGTCAATCTCAATCGCCCGGTTCATATCCTCGACGGCGAGGTTCATCCGTTTCTGCGCGGCATAGAGCCGCCCCCTGCGGATGTAGCCCTCGGCATCGAAGCGGTCAAGCCTTATCGCCTTGTTGTAGTCGGCCATAGCCTTGAGCGTGTCGCCGAGAAAAAGGTAGGACGCCCCCCTGTTGAGATAGGCGGAAGGGTCCTTCGGCTCCTTGCGTATGTAGCGGTCGAAATCCTTCACCGCGCTGTCGAAACGCTGCGAGAGAAAGTAGGTGACACCCCGGCTGAAATAGAGTCCGGAATAGCCCGGGCGAAGTTCAAGGGCCTTGTTTATGTCACGGAGCGCCGCATCGTAGTCCCCGGTACGGCTCTCGGTGATGCCACGGTAGTGGTAGCCTGAGGTGAAGACCGGATTGATGCGCACGGCGGTGTTGAAATCCTGCTTCGCCCCCCGGAAGTCCCCGAGGTTGTACTTGGCTATGCCCCTGAAGAAGTAGTTCTCATAATCTGCCGTGTCGAGTCGCGCGAGGACATTGAAATTCTCTATGGCCTGCGAGAACTTGCCCTCGGAGAGAGCCACACGGCCACGGTACATGAATCCGTCCCGGTCGTACTGTGCAAAAGCCGGAAGCGCCGCAACTTTCAGAAAGAAAGCGGCAGCCACGGACAATGTCAGACAAAATGCTTTCACCGGTTTGCCCATCGCAAAAAAATCACTACTTTTGGCGGCGTTTTGCATGGCCTGCCGCCCGGCCCCGGACCATCCGGTCTGAAGCTGCCGTCTTCCGGCACAAGTCTGCAAAGATAATCATTTCGTGACAGGTAAAAAAGATTATATGCCCATTCGGACAAATAAGATAAAAAAATCCGGAATATCCGTCCGTCCGCGACGGCTCATGCCGCCGCATTTCGCAGCAGCCGCCCTTCTGCTCTGCCTGTGCATCGGAGCGGCGGCGCAGCGCTTCCCGGCGAGGAATGTCGTATGGGAGGCGAAGCTGCAGCGTCAGGTGGCCTTTCTCGCGGACAGCCTCTGCGACGGGAGGGCGACCGGCACAAGAGGCGGCGCCGAGGCGGCGTTCTTCATTGAACGGCGTTTCAGGGAAGCCGGGCTGGACGCCATCGGAACCGGAGGGGACAGACAGGGCTATGTGCAGGCGTTCCGCACGGAGAGCGGGGATGTGGGGCACAATGTCATAGGATTCATGAACGGATCCAGAAAAATCCATGAGAATGAATATGTCATCGTCGGGGCGCATTTCGACCATCTCGGCAATTTCGGCGGGAAAATATACCCCGGAGCCGACGACAACGCGTCGGGAGTCGTGGCGGCGATAAGCCTTGCGGAAATGTTCAGGATTTCAAAGATTATCGGAAAGGCATATTTCAAAAACATAATCTTCGTGGCGTTCGACGCGAAGGAAAAGGGTATGGCCGGTTCTGCGGCGTTCTGGGAGGGGCTTGAGAACGGGCGCTTCCGCGACCCTGTCACCGGAAAGACAATCTGGCCGGAAATGGTCAGGCTTGCGGTGAACATCGACCAGATAGGCTGTTCGCTCTCCCCTCTCCCGTCCGGACGAGAAGACTATCTGCTCGCAGTCGACGGGGGCACGCTCGGAAAGCGGGAAAGCGAACTTCTGGACTGGTGCAACAGCATATTCGAGACAGGCCTCGAACTCTGCCACAGCTACTACGGCAGCGAGAACTTCACCAGAGTCTTCTTCAGAATCACCGACCAGCAGGTCTTCGCACAGCACCGCATCCCCTCCGTACTCTTCACCTCAGGCATAACGATGAACAACTACAAGCCCCGGGACAGGGCTGAGACCCTCAACTACGGAGTGTTGAAACGGCGAATCTGGCTCATCTGGCACTGGCTTGAATATCAATTATATTGATTATCTTTGCAGATTTGAACATATCATTCGGTAAATGAAGGAATTTTTACAGGTCATACGGCGTTTCGTCGGCCCATATAAACAATATCTTGCGGGTTCGGTCATTCTGAACATACTTTCCGCGGTTTTCAACATATTCTCGTTCACGCTGATAATCCCGATTCTGAAGATGATTTTCAGTCTCGACAGCACGGTGTACACGTTCATTCCCTGGGACAGCGGGGCTTCGTTCAAGGAGATGCTGCTGAACAATATGTATTACTATATGTCTCAGCTCATCGCGATTTACGGGTCGTCCATGACGCTGCTGTTGCTCGGGCTTTTTCTCGGAGTGATGACGGCGCTGAAGACCGGATGCTATTTCGGTTCTTCGGCGGTGATGATTCCGATGAGGACCGGCATCGTCAGGGACATACGCGTGCAGGTGTACAACAAGATTCTGGGGCTTCCGCTCGGGTTTTTCTCGCAGGAGAGGAAGGGTGACATCATCGCGAGGATGAGCGGTGACGTGAACGAAATCGAGAACTCCATCACGAGTTCGCTGGACATGCTCATCAAGAATCCCATTCTCATACTGTTCTATTTCGGGACGCTGCTGTTCACTTCGTGGCAGCTGACACTGTTCACCATACTCGTGGTTCCGGCCATGGCCTGGGGGATGGGCGCTCTCGGGAAACGGCTGAAAAGGGATTCTCTTGAGGCGCAGGAGAAATGGAGCGACACGATGTCCCAGGTCGAGGAGACGCTTGGCGGTCTGAGAATCATCAAGGCGTTCAATGCCGAAAGAAAGATGAAGGACAGGTTCCTGAAAACGGCGAACGACCACAGGCGTCTTGTGGGCAAAGTCGCCACGAGACAGGCTTCGGCGCACCCGGTGAGCGAATTTCTCGGGACCATAATGATCATGATTGTCCTCTGGTTCGGCGGCACGCTGATTCTGAGCGGGAACGACGCTTTCGACGCTCCGACTTTCATCTTCTATATGGTCATACTTTACAGCGTGCTTCAGCCTATCAAGGATTTGTCCCGGGCAAGCTACAGCATTCCGAAAGGTCTGGCCTCCATGGAAAGGGTGGACAAGATCCTCAATGCGGAAAACAGCATCCGGGAGGTCGCCGAGCCTGTGAAAGTCGACGGATTCAGGGACAAGATCGAGCTCCGCAATGTGTTCTTCACCTACAACGGGGAGCGCGAGGTGCTGAAGGACATCAATCTCACCGTCCCTAAAGGGAAGACCATAGCCCTCGTGGGACAGTCTGGATCGGGAAAATCGACGCTGGTGGATCTGATTCCGAGGTATCACGACGTGTGCGGAGGTTCCATTTCGATTGACGGCGTGGACATACGGGAGCTTTCGATTCATTCGCTGCGCGGTCTCATCGGCAATGTGAATCAGGAGGCGATTCTTTTCAACGACACGATTTTCAACAACATAGCCTTCGGAGTGGAGAATGCGACGATGGAGGATGTCATCGCGGCGGCGAAGATTGCGAACGCGCACGATTTCATCATGGAGAAGGAACACGGCTACGACACCAACATCGGCGACGGCGGAAGGATGCTTTCCGGAGGTCAGAGACAGAGAATCAGCATCGCCAGGGCTATCCTGAAGAATCCGCCGATTCTGATTCTGGACGAGGCCACATCGGCGCTCGACACCGAGTCGGAGAAACTTGTGCAGGAGGCTCTTGACAGGCTGATGAGTTCGCGCACGACAATAGCCATCGCCCACAGGCTCTCGACAATCAAGAACGCGGACGAAATCTGCGTGATGCAGGACGGGCGGATTGTGGAGCGCGGCCGGCATGAGGAGCTGCTGAAGCTGGGAGGCTATTATAAGAAACTGAATGACATGCAGCAGCTGTGAGTTGCAGAAGCGGTGCGATTGCCGCGCAGCCATATGACGGAGCGGCGCAGACATAGTCGGGATATATGGATGTGACAGGGATATGCGGGACATCAACAGGATACACATTATATTCAGAGTGATTGTCGGGCTTTATGCCGCGGCGGTGGGATACCTTTGTTTTGCGGATTTTGACCCGTCATTCATTCATGAACAGTCTCAGCTGCTGCATCTTACGGACAAGGATGTGCACTTTCTGATGTTCGTCCCCTTCGTGCCTCTGACATATCTGGCATTCGCATCTCGGGACTGGAGTCCCCGGAGAACTGTCTGGTTCTCCGCCGGGATGCTTGTCACGGCAGCTGCCGCCGCATCGATGATTGAACTGATTCAGGGGCAGACGGAATACCGGAGCGAGGATTTGTGGGACGCGGTGGCGGGAATTGCCGGGGCTGCCTCGGGGCTGCTCGGACTGTGGGTCGTGAAGGCCGTCATCCGGAGGCGCAGAAAGAGAAAGGCCCGCCGGCCGGATTCCGCCGGGATGACAGCCGCGACGGTTCTGGTTCTGCTTCTTTCGATGGCCGCGGCCCCACGGACTGCCGCCCAGACCCGCGAGGAGTTCCGGGAATGCTGCGACAGCCTTACAGCGCGGCTGCAACGGCATACAGGAGTCCGCTCCGACAGTCTGAAACTCCGGAAAGTGCTGCGCAGGGGCAGGCAGCTGGATTTCTACTTTGAGCAGACTCTCGGAGACTACCCCTGGCATGACGGAGACATCGAATGGTTCAGGAAGGAACTGAAATCGTGTTTCCCGAAGAAATATGCCGGGCGCACGGTCGGAGAAGTCTTTTCGAAGCGCAGTCCGCTCAAGGACTTCATCACCCCGGAGCTGACTTTCGACGGAGTTCCGGCCAAAAGCCCCGACAGGGTTTCAGACCCGGCGGCGCGCGGAAATGACATCGTCCGCAGGATGGGCGCGAAGGAGTGGAGCAAAGGACTAGGGCACAGGAACATAGCTCTGTGGCAAAGTCACGGCTACTACTATGAGCAGTCGCTCGAACGCTGGGAGTGGCAGCGGGCCTGTCTCTTCCAGACCGTCGAGGACATGTTCACCCAGAGTTTCGTGCTTCCCTTCCTTGTCCCGATGCTGGAGAATGCGGGGGCGTATGTGATGCTGCCGAGGGAAAGGGATATCAACAGGGCTGAATATGTCATCGACAACGACATTTCCGGAACCTCGCGCACAAAGGGAAGTTTCCGCGTGGAAGGAGACTGGAGAATCTCCGAGCCGGGATTCGCCGACAGGACGGAGGTGATTCGTGACGGGGACAATCCTTTCACGGCCGGCACCTTCCTTTCCGCCATATGCGGGAAAGGTCCAAGGAAGAACGCGCCGAAGGCTGTCTGGAGACCGGAAATCACGGAGGCGGGAGAATATGCCGTCTATGTCGCCTACCGCAGTCTGCCGGAAAGTTCAGAGTCGGCGCACTACACGGTGAAGCACCTCGGAGGCTCGGCCGAATTTCTCGTGAACCAGAAGATCGGCGGCGGGACATGGATATATCTCGGTACTTTCCCCTTCGGCAAGGGCAGGGAGGGGTGCGTGATTCTTGACGGCGGAGCTGGCGGAAGCAAGGGAGTCATCTGCGCCGATGCCGTGAGATTCGGAGGCGGTATGGGAAATGTCGCCCGGGGAATCACGGGAGACGGGACGGCGGACGGTTCAGCCGGCGGTTCAGCCGACAGAAACACGGATGCGGGTGAGAAGACTCTGCGGTACGCGGAAGTCTCCGGCATGCCGCGCTACGCGGAAGCGGCCCGGTACAGCCTCCAATGGTACGGAGCCCCCGAACGCGTCTGGAATCAGAATGAGGGCGCAAGCGATTACCGCGACGACTATATGTGCCGTGGCACATGGACAGACTGGCTCAGCGGAGGCTCGCACATGAACAGGAAGGCTGAAGGACTCGGAATTCCGATTGACCTTTCGTTCGCCTTCCACACCGATGCCGGGACAGCGGCGCGGGACACCACGATAGGCACGCTCGCAATCTACACCTCAGTTTCGGAGGGACACACCGGGCTGCCGTCGGGAGAAAGGCGGCTCACGAGCCGCGAATACGCGGACATCGTCCAGTCACAGATAGTCGCGGACATACGCGCAAGCTATGACCCGGACTGGACAAGGCGCGGAACAAAAGACCGTTCCTACCTCGAATCCCGCACTCCGGTCTCCCCGTCGATGATTCTCGAACTGCTTTCGCACCAGAATTTCACCGACATGAAGTTCGGACTCGACCCCTCGTTCAGATTTCTCGTCTCACGTTCGGTCTATAAGGGCATGCTGAAATACCTGAGCAACCGCTACGGCCGCCCCTACGCCGTCCAGCCGTTGCCGGTGCGCTCTTTCGCCGCCGTACCCGATGCCGGCGGCGAAAAGGGATATTCCGTGATTCTCAGCTGGCTTCCGAGGGAGGACAGACTCGAACCGACGGCTGAGCCTGAGGGATATATCCTCAGCACGCGTATCGATGACGGCGTGTTTGACGACGGCATAATCCTGAAAAACACAAAGACTGCGGCGGACGGGAGGATTTCATATTCATTGAAACTTGAAAAGGGACATATCTACAGTTTTCGGATTACTGCCTTCAACGACGGAGGCAAGTCGTTCCCGTCTGAGACATTGAGCGTCGGACAGCCCGAAGGCAAGAATGCGGGGAACGTGCTGATTGTAAACAACTTCACACGGCTCGCCGCGCCATCATACATCGACACCCCCGACTATGCGGGATTCGACAGCAGGAACGGCGGAGGAATTGATTACGGGCTGAGAACCAACTATGTGGGCGAGATGTACCAGTTCAGGCGCGCGCTCCGGTGGAAGGACGATGACTCTCCGGGATTCGGAGCCTCGTGGACAGACATGGCGGCATCGGTTTCCGGGGGCAACAGCTTCGACTACCCGGCCGTTCACGGAAGGGAGTTTATGAAGCTCGGACACGGCTTCGTGTCGATGAGTTCGGAAGCTTTCGCATCTTTGGGGGCTGTGACGGGAAGCCCGGGGACAAAGGGGGCGGCGGAGGGCTGCCGGGTTCTCGACCTGATTTGCGGGAAGCAGGGCACGACCCCGCTCGGCACAGGGAAGGTCGGGACGCGGTTCGGAGTTTTCCCCGAAGCCCTGCAGGAACGGCTGAAAGAGTTCACTGACGGAGGTGGCTGTTTGATTGTCTCCGGCGCGAACATCGGGACCGACCTTGAAGAAGGCATATATCCGGGCTGCACCGGGCCCGGTGCGGAGTTCGCGGCACAGGTGCTCGGATTCAGACCGATGAACGGTCACGCAAGCCGTTGCGGAGAGTACAGCTGGGTCTCCGAAGGACGGCGCGGGTCTTCCGGAAAGTTCGCGAACACGCCGAACGGCGGATGTTACTGCGTCGAGGCTCCGGACGGAATCGTCCCTGCGAACCCCTCCGGACGGACTTTTCTGCGCTACCGGGACACGGGGATTTCCGCCGGAGTGAGCTATGAGGGAGGAGGTTACAGGACAGTCTGCATCGGCTTCCCGATAGAGACGGTGACGGACGGGAATGAAATGAGAAATATCCTTGAATACTGTCTGGAGTTTTTCGGCAGATAGTAAGCGCTTTGAGTATGACCGCAAGAGAAAGAGAGATTATCGAACTGATTCACAAGGAGGTGAAACCGGCGCTCGGATGCACTGAGCCGATTGCCGTCGCCCTCGCGACAGCCAAGGCGGCCGAGATTCTCGTCACCCGCCACTGCCTTTCCGAACGGCCCTGCGATGAGATGGAAATCGCCGTTGAAGTCAGCGGGAATGTGCTGAAAAACGGCATGGGGGTCGGAATACCGGGAACAGGGATGGTCGGACTGCACATCGCGGCCGCCCTCGGAGCTGTCTGCGGGAAGTCGGAATATGGTCTTGAGGTTCTGAACGAACTGTGCCCCGAGGCTGTCGGAAAGGCGAAGAATATGGTCGCACAGGGACGCGTGAGGGTGAAGATGGCGCCGGAGAACGGGCATAAGCTCTTCGTGAGAGCTTCAGTCAGCGCCCCTGTCTCCGGACAGACGCATTGCGGGAAAACCGTCATCGCTGATTCACACGACAGGATTGTGCGGACGGGGTATGATTCGCTGGTTTTTGACAATCCGTCAGATTCCGCCGGAGGGGATGCGAACTGCGAGAAAACGACTCTGGACTATCAGCTTTCCGTCTCGGAGATATATGACTTCACCAAGAATGTCGGATTCGACGACATAAGCTTCATACTCGAGTCGAGAGAGATGAATCTCCGGCTTGCGGAGGAGGGACTCCGGGGCAATTACGGTCTGCGGGTGGGCAGGACCATCGCAGACCCGAGGTTCACGCCGGTCTTCGGAAAGGATTTCCTCAGCTATGCGATGTCTCTGACGACAGCGGCTTCGGACGCGAGGATGGCCGGTTGCACACTTCCGGCGATGAGCAATTCGGGCAGCGGCAATCAGGGGATCACGGTCACCATGCCGGTGATCGCATTCGCCCTTCACTACGGAGTACCGGACGAACAGCTTGCCCGGGCGCTTGTCCTGAGCCATCTCATCGCCATCCACATCAAGGGGTATCTCGGCAGGCTCTCAGCCCTCTGCGGCTGCGTGATTGCCTCCACAGGCTCTTCCTGCGGGCTTGTCTATCTGCACGGGGGCAGTTACGCCCAGGTCTGCAACGCCATCAAGAACATGATCGGAAACATAACCGGAATGGTCTGCGACGGGGCGAAGGTAGGCTGTGCGATGAAGGTCGCCTCCGGAGTTTCAAGTTCCATCCAGTCCGCCGTCCTCGCCCTTGACGACATCTGCATCTCCTCCAATGACGGCATCATCGAGGAGGACATCGAGAAGACTATCCGCAACCTCGGCCGCATCGGCTCCGTCGGCATGCAGAGCACCGACAGCATGATTCTCGACATCATGTCCTGCAAGTAACGCGGCAATTCG
>CAVDEO010000013.1:10740-18454 GCA_963607915.1 bacterium | reverse complement strand
TCCGCACAGGATGCGTTCGCTCCGCTCACGATCCTTTGTGCGAAAAGGTCTTGTACCCGATGCGAAAAAGTCCTCTGCGGCGAAGCCGCTTGGACTTTTGAGTAAAAGAAGGCTTATGCGAACAAGTTCGCACGCCTTCTTTTACTCAAAAGTCCCCGCAAACTTTCGTTTGCGAGGACTTTTTCACATCGTGACCCGCACAGGATTCAAACCTGTAACCTTCTGATCCGTAGTCAGATGCTCTATTCAGTTGAGCTAGCGGGCCTCGTTATGATGCTATTCTTCGTTCTTTACAAGAGCGAGCTTCTTTTCCTTGATGCGGGCCTTCTTTCCTGAAAGTGCGCGGAGGTAGAAGATGCGTGCACGGCGAACTTTGCCGACCTTGTTGACCTCTATTGAAACAATGAACGGAGAGTTGAAAGGGAAGATTCTTTCGACACCGATTCCGTTTGAAATCTTGCGGATGGTGAAAGTCTTCGTCGCAGGGGAAGCGCCCTTAATCTGGATGATTACGCCTCTGAACTTCTGAAGCCTCTCCTTGTCTCCCTCCTTGATGCGGTAGGTGACGGTCACCGTGTCACCGGCCTTGAACTTCGGGTATGATGCCACCTGCTCGTTGGCGAAAGCATCATTCACAACCTTGATTAAATCCATTTCAATAAGTTTTTGTGGCAACATCAGGGAATTACCCAAGACCCCGAGAGGTTGCTTTTGTTTTTGGGACTGCAAAGATAGGAATAAAATCCGACTCCGCAAATCTTTTTAACATTTTTATGCAAAAATGAGGATGACCAAAAAGACATTTCGGCCATCCTCATTTTCAATATCTCCGGCTGTCGGCTATTCAGCCACAACCTCAAATTTAACTGTACCCTTGATGTCCTTGTAGCACTTCACTGAAGCCTCGTAGAATCCGAGTTCCTTCACTGCGTCGGCAATCGTGATGTCCTTCTTGTCGGTCTCGATTCCGAGAGCTGCGAGAGCATCTGCAATCTGAGCCGTGGTGACTGAACCGTAAATCTTGCCTGTCTCGCTCACCTTCGCTGAAACCTTCACCACAACCTCGGCAAGCTTGGCTGCGAGAGCCTCCGCGTCGGCGCGGAACTTGGCTTCCTTGTGAGCCCTCTGACGGAGGTTCTCTGCGTGAACCTTCTTTGCGGACTCGGTCGCGAGAGTCGCATATCCCTGAGGGATAAGGTAGTTGACAGCATATCCTGTCTTCACTTTGACGATGTCGTCAGCGTGACCGAGATTGGCCACATCCTTCTTCAAGATAATTTCCATATTGCTGCCCTCCTGTTATTTCATAAGGTCCGTAACGTATGGGAGAAGTGCAAGGTGACGTGCACGCTTGACCGCCTGTGCCACCTTCCTCTGGAACTTGAGCGAAGTTCCTGTGATGCGGCGCGGAAGAATCTTTCCCTGCTCGTTGAGGAACTTCTTGAGGAACTCTGCGTCCTTGTAGTCAACATACTTGATGCCTGCCTTCTTGAAACGGCAGTACTTCTTCTTTCTCACCTCTACTGTAGGAGGATTGAGATAACGTATTTCATTGTTCTGTGCCATGGTCTATTCCTCCTTTTTAGCTGCCTTGTTCGCCCTTCTCTTCTCGGCGTAAGCGACGGCGTGCTTGTCCATCGCGAACGTGAGGAAACGGATTACGCGCTCGTCACGGCGGTACTGTGTCTCAAGGTTCGCAATCAGCGACGGCTCAGCCTTGAACTCGATGAGATAATAGAATCCTGAAGTCCTCTTCTGGATCGGATAAGCCAGCTGTCGGAGACCCCAGTCCTCTTCGTACACGATTTCACCACCATTCTCTTTGATGAATCCGGTGTACTTGGCAACCGCTTCCTTCATCTGAACATCAGACAAAACGGGAGTTGCAATGAAAACGGTTTCGTACTGTTTGATCATTTTGTTTGTAAATAGATGTTTATAAATAAATTGCAGTCCATCGTGGGCCGCCAGTAAGTACGGTTCCCCACAAATGGGCTGCAAATATACGGTTTTTCAGGCAAACCGGCAAACTTATTTTGTCGCCGCCTCGATTTTTCTCATCATCGCGAACATTATCACGCCGGCGATTACGCAGAGCGCGAGCAGGATGGCCCAGTTCGCCCAGAGCGGAACGGCGTTCCAGAGAAGACCCGGGACGGAGCTGAGGTAGTTGCCGATGGCCGTCGCGGCGAACCACAGGCCCATCATGAGACCCTTGTACTTCGGAGGAGCCACCTTGGAGACGAAGGAGATGCCCATCGGCGAAAGGAGAAGCTCGGCGAAGGTGAGAACAAGATAGGTGCTGATGAGATAGGCCGGAACGACCGGGTCGGGAGAGACGGTGCCGCCGAGCTGCGCCGGAGACGGCTGACCGACGGAAGCGAGAATCATCACGAGGTAGCCCAGAGCCGCCACGAACATTCCGAGACCGATCTTCTTCGGTGCGGAAGGCTCGAGACCCTCCGGATGAGCCTCGGTCTTCTTTGATGCGAGGGCGGAGAAGATGGCCATCGAAATAGGGGTCAGGAAAACGACATAGAACGGGTTGAACTGCTGGAAAAGCTGCGGCTGTATGTCGAGAACCTCGGGCATGCCGGAATAAATCCAACCTGCTCCCGCGAGAAGCGCAGCCGTGACGGTTCCGCAGATGACCCTGCCCTTTTTGGTTTCCGACTGGAACGCCCCGAAAAGCGTGTATATGGAGACTGCCACGAGGGCGAGAATCCAGATGTTGAATCCGAAACGGGTGAATCCCGTCGCCGTGGCCTGGGTGTAGTCACGGGCGAACCATGTGAGAGACTGCCCGTTCTGGTGGAATGCCATCCAGAAGAAAATCACCACGGCGAACACAAGGCACAGGGCCACAATCCTTTCGCGGGTCTGCTTCGGAGAGAGTTCCTCGACCTTCGCGTTGGCGGCCTTCGCCTGTTTGGCGTTCACGTCCGCGTGTTTGAACCAGCCGCGGCAGCTGAAATAGATGAGTATCGAAACCACGAGCGAAACGCAGGCCACCGCGAAACCGGCATTGTAGGCTGCGGAGAGATTCTCGATGTAGTAGGAGCAGAAATCTCCGAGTCCCATCGAAGAAGCCTCGGCTCCCGGCATCTGGGAAGCAAGCGAGCTGAGTTTCTCTGTGTTTTCCGGAGTGATTGTCTCGCCTATGAACTGGTGCGCAAGTGCCGGAATGTCAGCCTTGTAGATGAGACCTGCCTTTGCGAGGAACTTGTTGGTGATGGCCGTCGCCGCGGAAGGGGCGAACATCGCTCCGATGTTGATTGCCATATAGAAGAGGCTGAATGCCGCGTCGCGTTTCGAGCTGTAGCGCGGGTCATCGTAGAGATTGCCCACCATCACCTGGAGGTTGCCCTTGAAAAGTCCCGTTCCCACAGAAATGAGAAGCAGGGCTCCGAGCATCATCGCCACTCCGAGTGTATTCGCGGCGGTCGGCACCGCAAGCAGCAGGTAGCCGAGGAACATCACGCTGATTCCGGTCACAACGCATTTACCGTATCCGATTTTGTCAGCAAGCCATCCGCCCACGACCGGCATGAAATAGACCGCCGCGAGGAAAATCGAATAAACCTGACTTGCGAGCGCCTGATCCCAGCCGAATTTGGCCTGAAGGAAGAGCATGAATATCGCCAGCATCGTGTAGTAGCCGAAACGCTCTCCGGTGTTGGCGAGAGCAAGGGCGAAAAGCCCCTTTGGTTGTCCTTTGAACATATCTGTATTTTTGAGTGTTATCGTACTTTCCCCCTCCGCCCGCAAGAGAGCGGAGGAAGGATATTCTGGAAATTGTGACTATGCCTCCGGGATGGCCGCGAGAACCGCCTTGAGGAACTCCCATGTCTTGGCGACCGACGGGATGTTGGCACGCTCGTCCGGAGAATGCGGACTGAGGAGTGTCGGTCCGAATGAAACCATGTCCCAGTGAGGATAAGCCCCGCTGAGGATTCCGCATTCAAGCCCGGCGTGTATTGCCATCACTGACGGCTCCTTGCCGTAAAGTTCGTGATAGACCTTCTTCATCGTCGCGAGAATCGCTGAAGAAGGGTTCGGAGCCCAGCCGGAATAGCCGCCGGTGAACTCTGTGGAGATGCCGGCAAGACCGAATACCGCATCGAACTTCTCCGCGAGCGCCTCCTTGGCCGAATCCACGGAACTTCTCATCAGAGTCTTGAGCGCGAAGCCGCCCTTTTCAATTTTCACGACCGCGAGGTTGTTGGAAGTCTCGACAAGATTCGGAATGTCGGCGCTCATCCTCTCCACACCGTCCGGACAGGCGAGAATCGCACGCACGAAGCGGAGCGCGTCCGCCTCAGGGACATAGAGACATTCGCTGTGGTCGCAGCACTCCCCTTCCGCACATCTGTACGGCTCGAAGACCATCTGCGCGTCCGGGTCGGTCGTCGCATATTCGGCCTTGACCGCCGCGAAAGCTTTTTCAGCCGCAGCTTTGGCCCCGTCCACCTTGCCGGCGGGCACCCAGACCGTCGCAAACGCTTCACGCGGAATCGCGTTACGCAGCGTACCTCCCTCAAGGTCAAGAAGTTTCACCTCAGCCTTGGTAATGAGGGCGTAGAGTATGCGGGCCATCGCCTTGTTTGCGTTGGCTCTGTAAAGATTGATGTCCATCCCGGAATGTCCGCCCTTGAAGCCCTTCACTGCAAGAGACCAGCACTCCCAGTCCTTCTCCGGCTCGGCCGGCACATATTCCGCGAACGCAGATGCGTCCAGTCCTCCGGCGCAGCCGACATAGATTTCACCCTCCGTCTCGGAGTCGAGGTTGAGAAGAATCTCACCCTTGAGCACGCCCGGCTTGAGAGCCTGCGCGCCGGTCATCCCGGTCTCCTCGTCAAAAGTCACGAGAACTTCAAGCGGTCCGTGCTTGATGTCGTCGGATTCGAGAACCGAAAGGGCGAGAGCCACTCCGAGTCCGTTGTCCGCTCCGAGGGTCGTACCTTTCGCGCGCACCCAGTCCCCGTCGATGACGGTTTCAATCGGGTCGTTCTCGAAATCGTGCACGGTGTCGGCATTCTTCTGCGGAACCATATCCATGTGTCCCTGAAGAATCACGCCCTTCATCTTCTCGCAGCCGGGAGTCGCGGGCTTGCGGATAATCACGTTTCCTATCGGGTCGCCGTCGATTATGGTCTCGAAACCGTGGCTCACCCCCCAGTCATAGAGATATTTCGCGATTTTTTCCTCGTGCTTCGACGGACGCGGAATGCGCGTGATTCCGTAAAAGTTCTTCCACACGATCTGTGGATCCAAATCCTTGATTGTCATATTCATCTATATTAAAATATCCATAATTCCATTTCCATCCCGCCGTCGCCGCCTCATTTTTTCTCGACGGCGACAAGCTCTTCATAGACATGCTCATAGCCCAGTTGTGGAATCACGATGCTGCCCTGGAGGAGGACATTCGCGCCGTCACGCATCTTAAGTTTGCAGACGGCGGGCACGAACTCGGACTTGGTCTCCCACTGAAAGCCCCTCGGAGCCTTCTTTTTCTTTGCAGGCGCGGTCGCCTCATCAGAGACCGGCTCAGGCAGGTTCTGCGGAATCAGTTCGAGCGTAACCATCCGTCCTTCAAGGTGTTCCGCAGGAAGCAGACCATTCTCCGAAATCCTGAACGCGACATGGAGATGGCTTTTCTCGCCGGCTTCGGGGAGCACCTGAAACTCACCCTCAAGTTCGTTTGACACGGTGTAGCCGAGAAACAGCTTGAGCAGCTCGCCCTCCTCCCTCGCGAACTCCTCCAATGTAAGACGGAGGCTTTCGCCAGTAAGAGACATGTCGGTGTCGCCCGTGAGAATCTGATAACGTTTCTGCCTGATGTCCATAATCTGGTCCGCAGCACGCGCGGCGGCCATTTCGATGCTGCGCTGTCCCACACTGCCCTTGAGCAGAGGCACTGAGGAAAAGTCCGGATTCTTCCCGACCGGCATCCCGTAGTCGAAACGGAGCTCAGTGTCCGGCGCGGCGGGTTCGGCGACAATGCTCACCGATGTCACGACCGTGGAAGTCCGGGACGCGGATTCGGCATCGATGCCGAGATACTTGAGCGAATATTTCGCATAAGGACCCGCGTGGAAGCGTTCCTGAACGGCATTCACCCTCACCTTCAGCGTCACGGCCTCCTGCGCGGACGATGGAAGCCAGAACAGCCAGACAAGCAGAAAAACAAAAAGTCGTTTCATATTCATAATTCCTTTCTTCAGATTCATCACATCCAATCAAGTCCATCACGACCCTCAACACCACAGCCGCTCATCGCTCATTGCAGAGGTTCAGACGGCTGTCCGAATAGGAGAAATCCTTCCACCGCTTGTGGGACCACAGCCAGTTGTCGGGACGGCGGTAAATGTCCGCCTCAAGACAGTCGTAATATTTCCGGATAATCTCCTTCGGCTCCATTTCAGAGGCGTTCATGCACAACGGGGTGAAAGAGACCTCGTAGCGCCCCTGCCGGATGCGGTCAAAACTCATGTAGAGAACGGCGAAGCCGAGCTTGTGCGCGATTTCAGCCGGCCCGAGGAAAACCCGTGTCGGCTGGTTCATGAAGTCGCCGATTTCAACGGAAGACTTGTCCGGGCTCTGGTCTATGTTCAGAAAATAGGCAAGATGTCCGTTCCTGTTGGTAAGCATATAGCGCAGCAGCTGCTTCGACTCAATCAGCATGTCCCCGTCCGGACTCATAGAAGTCCGGCTTTTCTTGAAAAATTCGTCCCAGGTCTTGTTGGACAGCTCCTTATACACGCACCTCAGGCTGGTTTCCGGCACAGGAAAAGATTCCGCGTCGGCACATTTCGAATGGGGAATCCCTCCCATGAGTTCCCAGTTGCCGCAGTGCGAATAGAGCACGACGACCGAGGGGGCTGAATTCCACGCCTGTTCAAGAAGTTTCGAGTTCATGATGGTGACAAGCCCCGAACGCAGCATTTTCTTCGGATTGGCTCCGAAAAACCACACAGACTCGACCATGATTTCCGCCATATGGAGGTAATATTTCCGGGAAAAGCGTTCTATATCATCGTAATAGCAGGCGGAAGAGGGGAAAGACCGTCCCATGTTGATGGCGATGACTTCCCGCCGATAGCCGACAATGTTCCGGAGAAACCACGCGATTGCGCGGGCCCGAAAATACTGGACTCTCAGCGGAAAAAGCGAAAAAAAACGCACCGCAGCCGTCAGAAATGTCAGCTTCAAATTTTTCATATCCTGCAAATATATCAAATTTCTCACATATATTTGCAATGGCGGCGGGGTGAGCTGTCCGGTTTTTTGATAATTTTGTGCGATTTTTCGATATTTATGTACGGCATATGGATGAAAGGACGAAAGAACAGCTGATGGAGTGGGCGGAGACCTACAATGACAAGAAGTATTTCGTCGAAGATCCGATTGCATTTCCGAGGCGTTTCGCGGAAGACTACAGGGCGGGAAGATGCGTGCTCGCCGACGTGGAGATTGCGGCAGTGATTGCTGCTCATCTCGCCTGGGGACGCAGGGCGATGATTGTGCGTGACTGCGGACGGGCGTTTGATGAAATGAATTGGAAGCCATATGATTACATAATGAACGGGGAATATCGGGATGAGGACGCGAGTCTGCACCGGACGGTGAAATGGAGTGAATTTGCCGGAATATGCGGACGGCTGCGCAAAGTCTTCGGGGAATCCGCCTCACGGGATGACCGCCCGGAGGC
>CAVDEO010000013.1:5160-10595 GCA_963607915.1 bacterium | reverse complement strand
CAGAAGCCCGACCGCAAGGCACCCAACAAGAAAATCAGCATGCTGCGCCGCTGGCTTGTGCGCGACGACGGGAAGGTCGACCTCGGGGTGTGGAAGCATACGGACAAGCGGAGTCTGCTCATCCCGCTTGACGTCCACGTCCATGACGAGGCCGCGGCACTCGGGCTTACGGTCCGGAAATCGAAGGACATCGTGACTGCCCGCGAGATTACGGACAGTTTCAGGGAGATTTTTCCCGATGACCCCTGCCTCGGGGATTTCGCCCTCTTCGGCTACGGCGTGACTCATCCGGCTTCCCGGACGCATCTTTCCGACTCCGGAACGCATCTATAGAGGAACAATCTCATGTCCATGCCAAAACTCTACATCGTTTCGGGATGCAACGGCTCCGGAAAGACCACGGCCTCCTACACTCTGCTGCCGGAGATGCTGGAATGCACCCAGTTCGTGAACTCCGACGAGTTCGCCAAGGGTCTGTCCCCCTACCAGCCGGAAAAAGTGCCGCTTCAGGCGAGCCGCTATATGCTAATGAAAATCAAGTACCTGTTCCGCAAGAAGAAGGATTTCGGCATAGAGACGACGCTCGCGACGAGGACGCTTCTGAACATGGTGAGCACGGCGCAGAAAGAAGGCTATTTCGTCACTGTCATCTATTTATGGCTCGAATCTCCGGAGAAGGCGATGGAAAGGGTGCGGGCGAGGGTCGAGAAAGGCGGGCACAACATCCCGGTGGAAACTATCATAAGGAGATACTATATGGGATTGAAGTATCTTTTCGACGACTACATGAAAATCTGCGACCGGTGGATTCTCGCCGACAACACCCGGCCGCCGTTCAAGGTCGTGGCGGAAGGATTCCGGGAGACCGGCGAGGTGCTGGTGAGGGATGAGGCGACATACGGGCGCATCAAGGAGACATACGAGACCGGAAAGATTACGGGGATTTACGAAGATGACTGAGAATCAATATCTTGAACTTTTCAGAACGGGCAGGGCGGAACTCGGAAGGCTGATGGCGGAAGCCATGGCGGCGGGAGCCGGCTACGCCGACCTCTATTTTGAATGCACAAACTTCACGAACCTGCTGCTTAAGGATTCGCAGGTGACTTCGGGCGGCTACCACGAAGATTTCGGGGTCGGCATCCGGGTGCTCTGCGGAGAGCGGACGGGCTATTCCTACTGCGAGACGACGGAGCCTGAGGACATGAGGGCGGCGATGAAAGCCGCGAGAGCCATCTGCGATGCCGGAGGCGGATGTGCGGAAGGCGGAGCGGGATTCCGGGCTGACGAAAAATGGGACGCACAGAGATTGAAAAGCGGTCAGGGATGCCGGAAACGGGCGGACGGTCCGAGGGACGGTCGGGAGATTCCGGGGCTGGCCGCAGTCAGCAGCGGGACTCCCGCCACGGAGACCCGGCTCTACGGGATGAAGGAAAGCTGGGAAACTTGCAGCCGGGAGAAGATGGCCGGGACACTCAAAAGAATCGAGGAGGAACTGCGCCGGCGCGAACCGAGGGTGGTCAAAGTCATCGCGCAGATTTCCGACAGCGTGAGCCGCGTGATGATGTTCAACTCTTTCGGGGAACTGACCTGCGAGACGCGCCCGATGGGAAGCGTGTCGGTCTCGGCGGTGTTTTCCGGAAAGGGGCCGGACGGGAAGCCGATGAATGTCACCAAATCGGACTCCCGAAGTTTCAGGATGGGGGCCGAGATGCTTTCGGACGCTCTGGTTCAGGAACTTGCCGACGGAGTGCTGCGCAATCTCGACTCGCGTTTCGAAGCCGTCCGTCCCAAGGGCGGGAAAATGCCGGTGGTGATGGGGGCAGGCTCGTCCGGAATCCTGCTGCACGAGGCTATGGGGCACGCATTCGAGGCCGATTTCAACCGCAAGGGGCAGTCCATATTCTCCGACCGCATGGGACGGCGTGTCTGCCGGCGGGGAATCAGCATCGTGGATGACGGGACAATCCCCGGCAACCGGGGAGCCTGCCTCTACGATGACGAGGGCGTGCGCGGTCAAAAGACATATATGGTCGAGGACGGGGTGCTCTCGAGCTATCTCCATGACCGGATAAGCGCCGCCTGCTACGGGGTCTCCCCCACCGGGAACGGCCGCAGGGAGAATTTCCGCTTCAACCCCATTCCGAGGATGAGGGCGACATATATGGAAAACGGAGACTGCGACGCTTCGGACATCATAGCCTCCGTAAAAAAGGGGATATATGTCGATGAATTCCTGAACGGTCAGGTTCGAATCGGAGAGGGGGACTTCACTTTCTATGTGAACAGCGGATTCCTCATCGAGAACGGCCGTCTGACGGCTCCGGTCAAGGACATCAACGTCATCGGCAACGGCCCGAAGGCTCTCGCGGACATCACCATGGTCGGCAATGACCTGAAAATCAGCGACGGCACATGGACCTGCGGGAAAGAACAGTCCGTGCCCGTGTCGGTAGGCATTCCGACCGTGCTCGTCAAATCACTCACCGTCGGAGGGGAATGATCAATCGTTATAAATCCAATATTTCCTTGACGTCTCGCGGAATTTGTCCGCGTCACCGCGCCAATAGTCCGAGATGTCGTCGAAGTCGTACCGAACGCCGAAAGCCTTTCTGACATAATCCGTTCCGCACACCTTGTCGAACGAGCCGGCCGATGTCGCGGTCTCGAACGCCCTGCGGTCCGGGTAGAGTTTCGCAAGAGCCTGAAGGACACGGAACTGGACCTCGGTCAGGGCCGCCTTTTCGTAGTCCGTGAAGAAATACTGCACGCCCTTTACAATCTTGCCGGCCTGCGAACCAGAGAACGGCTTATAGACGATTGTGCGGAACGCCACTCCGGGAAGATTGTAGCTGTCAAGTTCTTTCTTGAGTGCCACAGGGTCAATCCATTGGGCGGCGAACACATGGAACGGGAGGGTGTAGCCCACTCCAATCTGGACATAGCCCGCGAGGTCGCCGGCAATTCCGGCAGAGGCGTAATACTGCGGAGTGTCGCAGGTGGGGATGTTCGGGGACGGCAGAATCCACGGGAGGCGGGTCTCGGAATAGAGCATGCCCCTGCGCCAGCCCTCCATGGGAATCACGGTCAGACGGCAGTGCGAGGGCTTCTGACTCCCCCGCTGCCCGCAGTTGAGATTCTCCCCGTTCAGCATCAGCGCGAGTTCCCCGACGGTCAGCCCGTAGATGTAGGGTATCTTGTACTGGCTCACGAAGGAATGGAATCCGTCCCTTACCAGCGGTCCTTCGATTTTGAGCCCCCCGAGAGGATTCGGACGGTCAAGGACGACCACTTCTATTCCCGCTTCGCCGCAGGCCTCCATCACCAGGCCGAGAGTGCTGATGAATGTGTAGGAGCGGACTCCGACATCCTGAATGTCATAGACCATGACATCGACTCCCTTGAGCATTTCCGGAGTCGGCTTGCGCGTCGCGCCGTAGAGCGAATGCACCGGGAGCCCCGTGGACGGGTCCGTCCCGTCAGTGACTTTGTCTCCGGCATAGCTGTCGCCCCTCACCCCGTGTTCAGGGCCATAGAGAGCGACAAGATTCACTCCCTCCGCAGCGAAAAGTATGTCAATCGTGGAATTGAGCCGGCTGTCTGTCCCGCTCGGATTCGTGATAAGTCCGACCCGCCTGCCCTGAAGTATGTCGAATCCCCGTTCCCGCAGAACTTCGATGCCCGTCCTGACCAGAGGCGCGTGCGGATTCGCCCCCGCGGCGCATGAGCCGGCGGCAAGAGAGTCCAAAGCCGGAGAAACCGTCGCGGCAGGAGAGTCCGGAGCCGAAGCCTGACCAGAGGCGCGTGCGGATTCGCCCCCGCGGCGCATGAGGCGGCCGCGGCAGGAGAGTCCGGAGCCGGAGAAACCGGCTCCTGCCCCCGGAGGGTGAAGGGGGCGGAAAGCGCGAATGCCGCGACTACGAATGTATATATCCTATTTCTTTCCATAATCAGGTTCTATTTTCAGAAGCATTGTCACAAAGACGGTTACAAGGCAGCATGCGCCGACCATCCAGAAGAATCCGGTGTAGCCGAGAGCCTCCTGCAGGTATCCCGCCGCCATCCCGGGCAGCATCATGCTCAGAGCCATGAACGCGGTGCAGAGCGAATAGTGCGAGGTCTTGTATTCTCCCCGGGAGAAATATATCATGTAGAGCATATATGCCGTGAATCCGAAGCCGTAGCCGAACTGGTCGAGGCAAACGAATCCCCCGATTACCCACATGGAGGAGGGTTTGGCGAGGCTGAGCCAGATGAAGGCGAGAGAAGGAAGCGTGAGCGAGAGTGCCATAGGCCACAGGCAGCGCTTGAGTCCCCATCTTGCGACCGCCATCCCGCCGAGTATGCCTCCTGCGGTGAGCGCGATGACCCCGGCCGTTCCATAGACCGCCCCGACCTGGGCCGTGGTGAGTCCGAGTCCGCCGTCTTCGGCCGGAGAAAGCAGGAACGGGTTCATCATCTTGATGAGGAACGCTTCAGGCAGACGGTAGAGGAGAAGGAACACGACTGCGAGGACGACTCCCGGTTTTCTGAAGAATGTGGAGAATGTGCGGCCGAAGTTTCGGAATATGCCGCCGGCGGATGCTCCGGAAAAGCGTGAAGCGGTTGAGCTGTCGGAGACCGCCCGGTCGCCCTGCGGATGCCCGAAGGAGGATGCGGAAGCCGGCGACGCGAAGCCCTCTGCCGGACGGTCGCCCTGCGGATGCGGGAGGGCGAAGCAGTGCCACAGCGTGACGGCGGCAAAGACGGCCGCGGTGATGATTATTGTCCAGAACCACGACTTGGGGATGTCTCCGAGACGGGTTTCAAGGAGACCTGCGACCACGACGAGGACACCCTGTCCGAAAACAGAGGCGAGACGGTAGAAAGTACTGCGGATGCCGACAAAGAGAGACTGGTCCCCCGGACTCAGCCCGAGCATGTAGAATCCGTCGGCGGCGATGTCATGGGTGGCGCTGGCAAAGGCCGTGACCCAGAATATTATCAGGGTCAGCGTGAACAGTGAAACCGGTGTGGAGCCGTCGGCGGAGCGGGCGGCTTCAAGCGTTCCGGCATCGGAGGGCAGCGAAAGCGCGAGAGCGACAAAGCACACGGACATCAGAACCTGCATGGCCGTCACCCACCATCTCTTTGTACGGATAATGTCCACGAACGGACTCCAGAGGGGCTTTATCACCCACGGGAGGTAGAGCAGGCTCGTGAACAGGGCCATGGAACCGTTGCTCACCCCCATTTTCGTGAACATCGTGACAGAGATGCTGTTCACGACAAAATAGGGGATGCCCTCCGCGAAATAGAGCGTAGGCACCCAGAGCCACGGAGATATATGTTTATTGTTTTTCATCGTCATCCATCTTCACCGATATATTCCTTCGTCATCATTTTTAACGATATATTCCTTCGTCATCATTTTTAACGGTATATTCCTTCGTCAT
>CAVDEO010000013.1:0-5120 GCA_963607915.1 bacterium | reverse complement strand
TCGGACAGCTGCGCACCGGGATAGTAATGCGAAAGTATCTCGCGGTAGGCATATCCTTCATCGGCCATCACCGCCGCCCCGATTTGGCAGAGTCCGACTCCGTGTCCCCAGCCCCGACCGTGGAAAACGACGCGTCCGTCTTTGGTGAACTCTGTCACGAATGCCGAACTCTTCAGATGCGAGTCGGAGAGAAGTCTCCTGATTTCCAGTTCCTTGCCCACTTCGAAGCCGGCCTTTGTGCCGACAATCCGGAGTCTGCATATCCTTCCGGAAGGGCCTCTTTCGATAGCTTCGAGCGCGGTGAGCCGTCCTATGTCGATGCCGCTTTTCTTACGGACGATTCCGGAAAGCCGCTCTATGTCATAAGCCTCGGTCCAGCGGTAGAAATCCGTCGTCTCCACGTCGCAGCTGCTGAAAATCCGGGAAAGGAGGGACGGTCCGGCGAGGGAACAGAACGGGACTGCTGCCGCGGCGGAAGGAACGGGGCTTCCATGAGCCGGCTGACCTGCCGATGGATGCGCTTGGAGCGGCGAGCCCTCTGGAAGATGCCCAGGCGTGTCGGGAAGCGGCTGCAGATACGGCTTGTCCTCATCCGCCCAGCAGGTGGAGAACTTCTCCATAATTCCTCCGCAGCATTTCGAGAAACGCGCGTCGCAAAGTTCGCCGTCAAAGCTGAGGACCTGCCCCCAGGTGGCGTCCACGGCTTTCTGGACGGCGCGATTGGTGGCGCGGGTCAGCCCCTGATAGCGCTGGCAATGGTCGTCGGCGCAGACATCGAAATTGCGGTGCTCAGTGTGGTCATACCATTTCTGGTATGACCACAAATGTCCAACCCCCCGCAGACTTTCGTCTGCGGCCCCGAGGGGCACATCGCACCTCCGGTGCGGGTCCTGAACGGACTCGTTCTGGTATGACCACAAATGTCCAACCCCCCGCAGACTTTCGTCTGCGGCCCCGAGGGGCACATCGCACCTCCGGTGCGGGTCCTGAACGGACTCGTTCCTGCATGATTCAGACACCCCGCAGCCGGGCTGCGGCCCGTAACAGCTGAGCCATGTGATTACATCCCCTATATTTCTGCAGCTGAGCAGCCGCTCCCTCTTCTTCGCATCGCAGGACGGGGCGGGGCGATGCTGCAGCTGCGCCATGACCCAAGAGCGGGAAATCACTGCGTGAGCCTTGAGGAACTCCTCCGGTGAATTCTGGTTCATTTCGGAGGATATGACGCTCAGAAGATAGTCCTCGACTCCGATGACATTCACGGCCGTCAGCATCCTGTCCTCGACAATGATTTTCAATGCGCCCGCAAACTTCTGTGTTTCACGGCGTTCCCAATGGAAGCCCTTGCCTATCGTAACATCGTGAAGTTCGAATGTCGGTTCGGCGAAGAAAGTCGAAGGAGTCTGTTCCTCGAAGAAAAGTTCATCGTAGAGAGCGCCGTCGTAGTCAATCTTGCCCTCACGCCAGGTCGCCACGCGGGTTCCTCCCCCGTCGGGATACATCCGGAACTCTATGCGCGGGGCTGACATTATGCCCACGCTGATGTGCGGCTGAGTCCTCGTGAGGCGGCTGACAATCTTGCGCTGAACCTCCCTGCTTATCGTCACCTCGTCCAGAACCTCGGTGAGCAATGCGGCGTCGAGCTTCTCGAAATCCTCCGGCACGGGAGCTATGAAGCAGCCGCCCATGTCCGCGCAGCCCGGACTCATCGTAAGGTGGTCAGGTCCGTCGGAAAAGTAGTGGTGCGAACGGTGCGAGGTGCGGAAAACGACAATCGAGCAGTACTCGCCGCCGTCAAACCAGCTTATGAGGTTGAACAGCGGCTCGCTCTCCCCTTCCGGCGTGTCCGCGCAGTCAAGAAGCCTGTAGAACAGCTTGGCGGCGGACTTGGAGGTCGAGGCTCGGAGGACGAAAACTCCGTTCACGAACTTGCCGTAGTGATAGACCCGGGCATCCTGGACTGAGGCCAGATAGGCAAGCCCCGGAACCGGAGAGGATGCAGCCGGAGATGCCGGGGAGGAAGACTTCTCCGCCGACCTCATTTCAGTAATCATGGAACGGACATCCTTTTCCAGCGGCATAAGCCCGGAGGGTGCTGCCTGGAAATGGTGATGGTCGGGAGCCGAGGCGCCGGAATGCGGCCCGTTGTAGAAGAAAGTGTAGGACTGATACTTCTTTGAAAGGTCGAGTATGTCGATGTAGCGCTGACGGATGGACTGCTCGCAGTGGCGGGTCATCGCTATGACCAGATGGTCCGGAAAAATAGGGTAGGGATTGAGCAGAATGTCGTATTTCTTGCCCTTGCGCCCGTCAAACCGGATGAAGGTCTGCTCCGGAAAACGGTTGCAGAAAAAGCAGGGCCGCTTCGACACGGAGGCCTTGTCCAGCTTTGCGGCGGACGAAATCATCCTCGCGGGGTTGTGCTGAACTGTCACCTCCAGCCCGCCGACCGTCAGTTTCTTGGTCTTCACGCCCTTGAGCGCCCGGAAATTGGCGCAGGCAAGCGGCCAGCATGAGAGCTGGTCATTGACGAATTTCTGTATCTCGCTGTTTTCTTTCATCTGTCATCATTTCTTCGTGTCCCCGCCATGGTCGACACCGCTGTCAGAACTCACGGCAACCGCAGTCCGCCTCCCTGGGAGCGGCATTCCTGGCAATCCTCGAAAGCAGTTCGGCCGTGCGCAGACTGTCCTTGTAGAGATTGTTGGCGTTCTGCCTCTCTATGCTCAGCGCGGCATCGGAGTTTCCGCTCCAGCGTCGGCAGAAATAAAGGGACTCGTAAATCCGCCCGAGACGGTACTTCCCGGAGAGAGCCAGCCCCACGGCGTAGTCCTCCCCATAGCTTGTGTTCGGAAAATGAATCTTCCTCAATATATCCGTCCTGAACGCGCGGGGAGCGCCGAGTCCGTTGATTCTCAGGGCGTTGTTATGCCCGTTCCCGTCCGTCCATTCTCTGTGGTCGATGAGGCCCGGAGGCATCGGAGCGAGGTCGAAATCAGTGATTGTGTATGAGCCGACAAGCATTGCACAGCGTTGAGCGCGGAATCCGCCGACAATCCGGGCGAGAGTGTCCGGGCCGGAGTAGATGTCGTCGCTGTCGAGCTGCACGGCATAGAGCCCGCAGAGGGGGCTGTCAATCGCGAGATTCCAGCATCCTCCGATGCCGAGTCCCCGTTCTTCCGGAACGATGTGTATGAGGCGGCAGTCGGTCTTCGAGAGTCCTGCGAGCAGTTCCGTCGTCCCGTCAGTCGAATGATTGTCTATGACTATGACATTGTATTCAAAGTCACAGCGCTGCGAGAGTGCGCTCCTCACCGCATCGCCGACGGTTTTCACACGGTTGAAAACAGGTATCACGACCGATGCCGTGACCGGAAAGCCGGCTGCGGCGTCGGATTTCATGCCGTCCCCATCTCCGCCATGGAGCGAAGCCTCGTTACACGGGGCATCGGGACACTGCGCATCGGGACGCGGAATCCCGTGGCACGGCGCATCCGGACACGGGGCATCGGGAGACGGGGCTTCGGGACACGGGGCTTCGGGACACGGGGCATCCGGACGCGGGGCATCCGGACGCGGACCGAGCCACGCGCCGAGCCGTTTAAGATGGGCCGTGCAGGCCGCCTCCATCTCCAGCTGCACCTCTCTGTTCGAAGCCTTCACATAGTCGAACTGCTTCTCGCCGCTCGCCCGAAGGTCAGTCTCTTCGTAGCCATAGAGATATTCCCGGATGTGGAAGATGCGGGACATCCTGAGGCGCAGGTCGTAAAGCGCGGCATACCTGTAACTTGTCTCGGATTTCTGCCGTTCGAGCGCCTGTCTGAACGAGGACGTCCGGAAAAGAAGCGCCGGACCGAAATCGAAATCATTCCGGAGTGAGCCCGGCTGACAGTCAATCAGCGGATGAGGGCTGCCGTTCTCGATGCAGTCGGCATAGAGCATGTCCGCCCCCGTAGCGTCCGCAATCTGCGCGAAACGCTCAAGAGCATGCTGCACGGGCAGAATCCGGTATTTTCCTGAGCATAGAAGAAAATATTCCGTCCCGACTGACGAGGCCACTCGCGAGAGTTCGTCCGAATCTCCGGGATTATCCGTATATATTGTTGATATTCCGTTCCTTGACATAATTCCATTCATTCTCATAATCCCGCAGGTTCAGAGCAGGGCAAGCAATTTGTCCCGTATATTCCCGAATTCCATTTCAAAATTTGGAGTGAGCACATTCTTCCCCATAGCCCCGTCAATTTCCCCGAGTGTCCAGAACCTTCCCTCCACGACCTCGTCAAGATCCGGTTTTATGTCGAATGAACCGACGGCCGCGAAAATGTTCACGAGCTCGCGCTCGCGGACGGAATCATAGGGATATGTCCCTATATAGACAGGATTGAAACGCGTCAGACGCAGTTCTTCCATCGATTCACGCAGCAACGCCTCGATGAGACTTTCCCCGTAGCCGACATGTCCCCCGACCGCGGTGTCCCATTTCCCGGGCTGAATGTCCTTTTTCATCGAACGTTTCTGGAGATATATCCTCTCCTCGCGGTCTATTATGTGAAGGTGCACGACCGGATGCAGCAGGCGCGACCCTCCGTGGCAGTATTTCCTTGTGGCGCGTCCCACGACCAGTCCGCTCTCCTCGACGACGGGAAAGATTTCGTCAGTAACCCGCTTTCCGCGGGGCGAGCCGGCCGTAAGTCCGGGAATCATCGGAGCCGGTTCGACGGGATATATCAGTTCGAACATCGGCTACAGTTTATAGTTTATGATTTCGAGTTCTTCGCGCGTGTAGAGCAGCGTGTCGAGGAAGTCCGGGAAGCAGCGGGAGAGGAGCATGAAGATTCCGAAGAACAGCGCGGCGGCGAGAATCAGCGACAGCAGTACCACCAGTGTCACCTTTACGGGGGATTTTTTCTTTTTTGCCGGTGTCGGCTCTGAAATCGGCTCTGCAGATGGCTCTGGAATTGATTCAGAGAGGGACTCTGAAATGGACTCTGAAGGTGATTCAGCAGATGACTTTGGAATTGATTCAGAAGACGACTCCGGAGATGACTCTGAAATTGATTCAGAAAGGGACTCTGAAGGTGATTCAGCAGATGGCTCTGAAATCGGCTCTGGAGATG
>CAVDEO010000012.1:2479-33363 GCA_963607915.1 bacterium | reverse complement strand
TTTTGTTCACCCTCTCTTTCGTTCGGGGAGTCCGGGACTCCTCTTGTGGAGATAGACGGATTCGAACCGACGACCCTCTGCTTGCAAAGCAGATGCTCTAGCCAACTGAGCTATACCCCCGTTTTATCGTTTCTTTTTGGCGTCTGCGGCGTCAGGCTTCGTATCGTCGGTCGGTCATTACCATGAGGTAACTCCCTTCCTCCTCACTCGCCTTCCTTGCATCCATCCAAAAATAAACTTCAAAACTTATTGTTTTTTGGCGTCTGCGGCGTCAGGCTTCGTATCGTCGGTCGGTCATTACCATGAGGTAACTCCCTTCCTCCTCACTCGCCTTCCTTGCATCCATCCAAAAATAAACTTCAAAATCTCAATGAACTTTTTGGCGTCTGCGGCGTCAAAAAAAAGAACTTGTGGGAGCAGAGGGAGTCGAACCCCCGACCCTCTGCTTGTAAGGCAGACGCTCTGAACCAACTGAGCTATGCTCCCTTTTCTCAACAACAATTCAAAAGAACTCCCTTGCTTTCCCCTCCGTTTCCGGAACGGGATTGCAAAGGTAGGTAAAAAAATCTTTCCTGCAAACTTTTTGTCGCGAAAATGCAAAAAAGTTCGCTACAGTTTCTCTATCAGTTTCGTGAAGATGACGGTCATCCTGTCGGCTGCGGCATCCGCCGCCACCAGAATGGCATTTTCATCAGTGACATAGTCGTCCGGATTGCTGTGCGCCTCATCGGTGATGACAGAGATTCCGAAAACTGCGAGACCGCAGTGCCTTGCCGCGATGACCTCCGGCGTTGTGGACATCCCGACAGCGTCGGCGCCGATGTTCCGGAAGAAACTGTACTCCGCCGGAGTCTCGTAAGTCGGCCCCGTGCAGGCGAGATAGATTCCTTTCCTGACTGATATACCCTCTTCCTTCGCGATGACCTCGGCCTTGCGTATGAGTTCAAGGTCGTAAGGCCGCGTCATGTCCGGAAATCTCGGTCCGAGATCCTCGAAGTTCGGACCGATGAGCGGATTGGGAAGAAGGTTTATATGGTCGCGAATGATCATCAGGTCGCCGATCCGGTAGTCGAAGTTCACTCCGCCGGCGGCGTTTGAAACCAGCAGCGTGCCGATTCCGAGTATTTTCATGATGCGTACCGGAAACACCACTTCCTGCATGGGATAACCTTCGTAGCTGTGGAAGCGCCCCTGCATGGCGATGACGGTCTTCCCGCCGAGCCGTCCGGCTATGAAATTGCCCTTGTGCCCTATGGCCGTGGCCGCCGGCATCCCCGGCACCTCTCCGTAAGGCACTGTCACGGCATCTTCAATCCTGTCAGCCAGTTTCCCCAGCCCGCTTCCGAGAATAATCCCTACCTCGGGCTGCATTCCTCCGATTCGTCCCCTCAGCACTTCCGCCGCCCGGACTATTTCCTCAAATCTCCTGTCCATATGCACCAAGTCTATACACAAAACTTCCGCGCCCGCCAATCCGCCAATCCGGTCAACGGCATCGCCTTTCACGCGCCCCGTCAAAGGGAGAGAATGATCCGTTCAAACAGAATGCTCATACGCTCCGCCGCAGCGTCAGCCGCACGCACGACATCATCCCCGTCATTCACATAATCATCCGCATAGTCGTCGTGGGCCTCATTCGTAATCACCGACATTCCGAACACCGGAATGGAACTGTGCCGCGCCACAATCACTTCCGGAATCGTGGACATCCCCACCGCATCGCCCCCGATGAGACGGAAATACCGGTACTCCGCCGGAGTTTCATAGGACGGGCCCGTACCTCCCACATACACGCCTTTCTTCAGGTCGATGTGCAGTTCTGAAGCGATGATTTCCGCCTTTTTGATCAGTTCGAGGTCGTAGGGCCTGGTCATGTCCGGAAACCTCGGCCCGAAGTCTTCGAGATTCCGTCCGATGAGCGGATTGGGCAGAAGGTTTATGTGGTCGCGTATAATCATGAGGTCGCCGACCTTGAAGCCGTAATTCACCCCTCCGGCCGCGTTGGACACGAAAAGATACTGTATGCCGAGCACTTTCATCACGCGGATCGGGAGCGTGACAAGTTCCATCGGATATCCTTCGTAGTAGTGGAAGCGTCCCTGCATCGCGACGACGAACTTTCCTCCGAGTTCGCCGGCGATGAGATTGCCCTTGTGACCTATGGCCGTGGAGACCGGGAACCCCGGAATCTCCTTGTACGGGATGACTGTGGGGTCTGCTATCTTGTCCGCAAGTTTTCCGAGCCCGCTTCCGAGAACTATCCCCGCGACCGGTCTGCGTCCGCCGAGCCTTGCGCCGATGTAAGCGGCCGCACCGCTGATTCTTTCCATTCTTTCGTCCATAAGATATGCCTGTTATTGCGTGTTATTGATGTGTCATGCAGTTTTTCTGCCGGTGTCATCGCCGTGTTATCTGCGCGAGAACCTTCCTCGCCCCGTCGAGAATCTCCCGTTCCCCCTCCACCTGCCTGTGCCTCATGACGAAACGGCCGTTGCAGATGAGCGAGTCAATGCAGTCGCTGTGCGCCGAATAGACGAAATTGGCGAGGAAAGACCCGGGAGAGAGAAAGTTGTAGTTGTCCGTGTCGATAATCTGGATGTCGGCGATTCGGCCCTCCTCAAGCAGACCCGTATTCAGTCCGAGCGCCTCGGCTCCGTTCACCGTCGCCATCTCCACAATCTCGTTGAGCGGGCAGACCGTAGGGTCGAACCTCCATCCTTTCTGCATCATCGCCGATGTCTTCATGGACTCGAGGATGTCGAGGTTGTTCGACGAGGCGCACCCGTCCGTCCCGATGCAGACCTTGCACCCCGCCTCCCTGAGTTCGCGGTAGGAAAAATGGTAGCCGGAGCTCAGCTTGAGGTTGGAATTTATGTTGTGCACGCAGGTCACATGGTGGCTGCCGAGAAGTTCTATGTCGTTGTCGCTCAGCCAGAGAGTGTGCGCCGCTATGAGGTTGGGCCCGAGAACTCCGATCCGGTCGAGATATTCCACCGGGCTTAGCCCTCCGTGAGCCGCCTTGCAGTCCTCCACTTCCTTGCGCGTCTCCGAAAGATGGATGTGCAGAGGCAGTCCGTGCGCACGGGCGAACTCGGCGGCCCAGACCATCATCGGCTCGCTCACCGAATACGGCGCATGGAAGGCCATGGAGAACCTCAGGTTCCTGTCTCCCCATTGTTTGGAGGCCTCGTACATTTTCCAGCAGCGTATTTTCTCGATTTCATTCTCCGCATCCGTCATCTTGTTGATTACGACATAGGAGGAGACCGGTCTCACCCCCATCTCCACGGCAGCCCTGTGTCCGACGAGCGGATACCAGTAGTGGTCGTTGAATGTCGTCGTGCCTGTCTTTATCATCTCGAGGCAGGCGACCTTCGTCCCCCAATAGACGAAATCCTCGTCGAGATTTTCTTCGATTTCCCAGACCTTGGCGAGCCACTCGTGAAAGGCGATGTCCTCGCCGACGCCGCGCAGAAGCGACATTGCCGCGTGAGTATGCATGTTTATGAATCCCGGCATCGCGGTCTTGCCGGTGCAGTCGACAATCTCCCGCGCTTCCGGACAGGCGTCGCTTCCAGTGTCCGCAATCCGCGAAATCAGATCCCCGTCGATATATATGTCGGATCTGACCCCGCCGACAGCAATATTTTTCAGAACAATGTCGTGCATATCATATTCAAATTTGCCAAAGGTAGCCATTTTTCTTTGAAAACTTCAATATTCTTCATACATTTGCAAAGTGGGTCACTGAAGCGATGCACCGTTATGCTGGACAATGTCAGACAACAGTTTCTCAGGCTTGTTTCCTTGTATGAAAAGGAAAAGGCTGAATGCGTGCGTCTGAAGGAGGAAAACCTCCGGCTGTCGGAATGTTGCGAGACCCGAGGGAAACAGATTGCTGAGTTAGAAAAGAAAATCGATAACCTGAATCTCACGGCTGCGCTGGTGGGACCGCAGGCGGACTTGTCCGGGCCGAAGATGAAGATAGAAAGTCTCATACGGGAAATTGACAGGTGCGTTTCGCTGATGGAGGGGTGAGGAAATGGCGGATGTTGAAAGAAACATAAATGTGACCATCCTTTCCCGTCAGTTCAAGCTCAAGGCGACTTCCGAGAGGAGTGAGCAGCTGATAAGGATTGCCGTTGACGGCCTGAACAATATGGGCAGGCAGTATGCGCAGAACTATCCGGACAGCAAAGAGCCTGACATACTGCGTTTTATCGCGCTGAATGTCTGTATGAAGAATCTCAACTACAAGGAGGAGATTCGCAGACTCCAGTCGGAGACGGAGGCGCTTGAAAGGGAGATTTCCGGTTATCTTGAGAACATTGATGGAAAATAATCCGTTGGTTGATTACTTGCTGAATTCAACGTTTACTGAGTAACGGAGCATGCTCGGAGAGGGGATGACGGACCTATGTGACCTTTCGGGGGATTCCGGCTTGCCGGGACGGAGGATGTCTGAACCTCACGGAACTCAAATCTTATTTCATAAGGTTTTCTGTCGGTTTGACTAACGGATTTTTTCTTTTACTGACGGTTTCATCTTTCAGCTTGCGGCGGTCGTTTCCCTGCGGAACGGCCGCCTTTTGCGTACATATGCGGCGGCATCGGGACGCATTTTGTATGCGACGTATATGAATATTAGCATATAATGCAGTGATATTGAAATGATTGGACATATAGAACGATAAAAAGTATAAAACAATAAAATATATAAAAATATGGAAATAGTGTATTATATACTTTCGGCTCTTCTGGGCGCGGCTGTCGCAATAGGCGTGTGGATTGTCGTGAGACGCTCGATGCTCAAGGGGCGCAAGGAGGAGATTCTTGAAAAGGCCGAACTTGAGGCGGAGAAGATAAAGCAGGAGAAGATGTTCCAGGCCAAGGAAAAGTTCATGCAGCTCAAGAGCGAGCATGAGAAGACAGTCAACGAGCGTAATGCGGCCATCAAGGAGACCGAAAGCCGGCTCAAGCAAAAGGAGAACACTCTGAACCAGCAGACTTCGGAACTCCAGCGCAAGCAGCGCGAGGCGGACTCAATCCGGGAAAACCTCAAGGCGCAGGTGGAGATTGCCAACAGGAAGGCGGCTGAGTATGACAGGCTCCGCGAGGAGGCAAACCGCCAGATTGAGAACATCGCGGGGATGTCGGCTTCCGAGGCGAAGAACATACTCATGGAAAACATGAAGGCGGAGGCGAAGACCGAGGCTCAGTCCTACATCAATGACGTGATTGACGACGCCCGTCTGAATGCGGCCAAGGAAGCCAAGAGAATCGTAATCAACACGATTCAGAGGACGGCTTCGGAGACGGCGATTGAGAATGCCGTCACGGTGTTCAACATCGAGAGCGATGAAATCAAGGGGCGCATAATCGGGCGCGAGGGACGCAACATCCGGGCTCTTGAGGCCGCCACGGGTGTGGAGATTGTCGTGGATGACACTCCGGATGCGATTCTCCTTTCCGCCTTCGACCCTGTCCGCAGGGAGGTTGCGCGTCTGGCGCTGCATCAGCTCGTGGTCGACGGCCGCATCCACCCGGCACGTATCGAGGAGGTGGTGGCCAAGGTCCAGAAGCAGCTTGAGGATGAGATTCTCGAAATCGGCAAACGCACCTGCATCGACCTCGGCATCCACGGCATCCACATCGAACTGATAAAGCTCGTCGGCCGTATGAAATACCGTTCGTCTTATGGCCAGAACCTTCTCCAGCATGCCCGTGAGGTGGCCAACATTGCCGCCACCATGGCATCCGAACTCGGTCTCAACGCCAAGGCGGCGAAGAGGGCGGGACTCCTCCACGACATAGGAAAGGTTTCCGATGAGGACCCCGATCTTCCGCACGCACTGCTCGGAATGAAGCTCGCGGAGCAGTACAAGGAAAAGCCTGAAATCTGCAACGCCATCGGAGCGCACCACGAGGAGATTGAGATGACTTCAATCATCTCACCTATCATCCAGGTTGCCGACGCCATCTCCGGCGCACGTCCGGGCGCACGCCGCGAGGTCATCGAGTCCTACATCAAGAGGCTCAAGGACCTGGAGAACATCGGACAGTCCTATCCGGGCGTGGTCAAGGCCTACGCGATTCAGGCGGGCCGTGAGCTGCGCGTGATTGTGGGCGCCGAGCAGGTGAGCGATTCGCAGGCTGAGACGCTTTCCGGGGACATCGCGAAGAAGATTCAGGATGAGATGACTTATCCGGGACAGGTCAAGATTACTGTCATCCGAGAGACCCGCTCCGTGGCATTCGCCAAGTAAGTAATCCTTAAAAAATAACTTGGTAATCTTTGTGTGTCTTTTTGGTCTATATGTCTTTTCTCATCGGTCATGTACCTCCAGTACCCCCACCCTCTTCCAAAAGAAATCTATCCTCAAAAATCTTTCACAAATCTCCACCAATTTATTTTTTAATGCTTACTAAGTAATATGAACTTGAATAAAAGACTTGTGAATAGAGTAGTCATGCTGCTGGCGGTGTCCGCCTGCAGCATCTCTTCGCTTTTCGCGGGGAATATCGACTGGAAAGTTTCCGCTGCACCGGCAGGGGAGAGCGGTTTGTGGACTCTCAGGTTCACCGGGACCATGGCGGAGGGGATTCACGCCTATCCGCTCTCCGACCCGTATTCCGCTCCGGAGGTGGAATACAGTTCGCTCACGGGCTGCGAACTTGTCGGCCCGCTTGAAGACAGAAGCTCCGTCAGGAGCGAAAAAGGGCAGTCTGTCGTCTATGGGCAGCTGGTACTTGAGCAGAAAGTCCGGCTTGCGGACGCTTCTTCCCCGGCATCCGCAAGCGGAAAACTCAGCGCGTCCTGCTGTAAGGAAAACGAATGCTATCCGCCGGAATATCAGGACTTCTCACTCTCGTGGAATGACGGGGAGGCTGCGGATGCCGCGGCGCACGGGACTTCGGGTAACATGGACGGAGAGGCTGCGGATGCCGGTGACGGGACTCCGGGTGACATTAGGGGAGATGTTGCGGATGCCGGTGACGGCGCTTCCGGCATAGCCGGAGAACAGAAGGCCTCTTTAGGAAAGGAATCAGCCCCGTTTGACTGGGGGCTTGTGCTTCAGGCGATTCTCTGGGGCTTCGCCATGCTGCTGACCCCCTGCGTGTTCCCGATGATTCCGATGACGGTCTCGTTCTTCCTCAAAAATTCCGGAAACGCCCGCCGCGGACGCTTCAACGCGTTCATGTACGGTCTTTTCATAGTGCTGCTCTATACGGTGCCCATTTCGCTGATAATCCTCATCACTTGGATTGCCGGCGGGGATGCCGTGACGGCGGACATATTCAACTGGCTGGCCACGCACTGGCTGCCGAACATCATCTTCTTCATTGTCTTCATGACTTTCGCCGCATCGTTCTTCGGGGCGTTCGAAATAACTCTCCCGTCGTCGTGGGTCAATCGTGCCGACGGGAAGTCCGACAGGAAAGGGCTTGTGGGAGTGTTCTTCATGGCGCTCACCCTCGTGCTCGTCTCGTTCTCCTGCACCGGGCCAATCGTCGGGACTGTGCTGATTCAGTCCACGGCGGGCCAGTTCTGGATGCCGATAGTCACGATGACCGCCTTTTCAGTGGCATTCGCGCTCCCGTTCACTGTCTTCGCGCTTTTCCCGTCGCTGCTTACAAAACTCAGGAGCGGCAGCTGGCTCGGCAGCGTCAAGGTCGTGCTCGGATTCATAGAGGTGGCGCTCGGATTCAAGTTCCTCAGCGTCGCTGACCAGACCTACCACTGGGGACTTCTCGACAGGGAGGTCTATCTCGCGATATGGATTGTCGTATTCTCTCTGCTCGGTCTTTACCTGCTCGGGAAGATCCGTTTTGCGCATGACGGGAAGGTTGAGCATATTTCGGTGACGAGGCTCACTCTCGCAATCATTGACTTCACTTTTGTCGTCTATATGATTCCGGGGATGTTCGGCGCACCCCTCAAGGCTCTGTCAGGCTATCTTCCTCCGTTGAGCACGCAGGATTTCGTGCTGGAGACCGCCTCTGACGCTGAAGCGGCCAGAGCGCAGGCAGACTTGCGCCCGCTGAATGGAGACATCCGCGGCACTGGAACGGGCGCGGAACAGAATCCCGTCAGTTCCTACGGAGAAAGATACGGCCTGCACCTGCCGCTTGGTCTGAACGGCTATTTCACTCTTGAAGAAGGTCTTGCGGCCGCGAAAGCTTCGGGAAAGCCGGTGTTCGTGGATGTCACCGGACACGGTTGCGTGAACTGCAGGGAGATGGAATCCCGTGTGTGGAGCGACCCCCGCGTGAAAGAAATCCTGCGGGACAGGTTTGAGATTGTGGCACTCTATGTCGATGACAAGACGAAACTCGATTCCGCAGACTGGGTACGTGCTGAAAACGGGGATGTATATAAAGAAATAGGGCGCGCCAACGCCTACATTGCACGCACCCGATTCGGAGTAAACTCGCAGCCGAACTACATTCTGCTTGACAGCGGCGGAAACAGAATCGCCCCTCCGCGCGGCTACAATCTCGATGTTCAGGGCTTCATTGACTTCCTGAATCTCGCCCTCGACTGACATTTCAAGGGCTTCCCTCCCGACTGATTCCTTCAGAAATCCTGTGTCATTCCCGCTCGGGTTCTTCCCGGGCGGCGGAAGCGAGAGACTTCCTGTATTCCTCAAGACGCTTGCGGAAAGCGGCCTTGCGCCGGGCTTCGTTCTTCAGTTCCCGTTCCCGGTATTCCTCGTAGCGGTTCTCAAGATAGTTGTCCGCCATAGTCTGAAATCTACAGCTCCTCGAAGCTGACTTCGGAGTTGTACCCTCCGTCTCCCTCTCCGGTCTGAGGGGCGTTCTTCTTTATGTAGCCGATTACCTCTTCAAGCCCCTCGACGAACTTTTCAAAATCCTCCTTGTAGAGGAAGATCTTGTGCTTGTCGTATGTGAAACTGCCGTCATGCTCGATTTTTCTCTTGCTTTCGGTGATGGTCAGGTAGTAGTCGTTGCCTTTCGTCGCCTTCACGTCAAAAAAATAGGTGCGTTTTCCGGCTTTCACCGGCTTTGAAAACACGTCCTCACCGTTTCTCGTCTGAGCATAGGCTCCGTCATAATCCTCACTGTACATCTTGTGTGTTTTTTATTGGTAAATCTTCGCAAATATAGGTTTTTTTATCAAATCGTGTGTATCTTTGCATGAAATATTGTTTTAAAAGCTATGCTGAACCGTCGAATTTTGCGGATAAAGGCCTTTAAGGTGGCCTATGGAGCGGCGCTGCGCGGAAACTTCTCGACAGCGGACGCCGAGGCCGAGCTGAAGGAGTCATGCGGGGCGACAAGGGACCTGTTCGTATTCATGTCCGGGATAGTGACGCCTCTGACGAGTGCCGCGCGGGAAAGAATCGAGTCGCTCCGTTCCAAGTTCAACCCCACTGAAGAGGAACGCAATCCGAACATGAAGTTCTGTGACAACCGGCTCGCGCAGATTCTCGCGGATGACGAAGACCTGAACAGGCAGTTCAGACACAGGCATTTTTCGTGGGATCAGTACGACATCTTTCTCAGGAAGGTTCTCGACTCTGTATATTCGAAAAAATATTTCCATGACTACATGGATTCCGGCGAATCTTCGCTCGAAGAGGACTGCCGCCTGTTCATCCGCATATTCGAGGAGGAATTTGTCGATGTCCCGGAACTCGAGCAGATTCTCGAAGACATGTCGCTCTACTGGAACGATGACCTTGCATATTCGCTGACGTTCTGCTGCCGGACTTTCGAGGACATCTCCAAGGGCGGTCACTGGACTCTTCCCTGCCTCTACATGAGCCAGATGAAGGGCGCGTCCGCCGGAATGGAGGACGATCAGGCTTTTGTCAACAGACTTCTGCGTCTCACGCTCGTGAACTATGACAAGTACTCGCAGATGGTCTATGACTCGGCGAAGGGCTGGGATGCCGACAGGCTTTTCCTTCCGGATGTGGTCCTTGTCGTTATGGGACTCGCTGAAATACTTGATTTCCCGACGATTCCGCTTCGCGTGTCGATGAATGAATATGTCGAAATCTCAAAATTCTACGGGACTCCGAAAAGCCGTGTCTTCGTGAACGGAATCCTTGACCGGATTGTGAAGAATCTCAAGGAAGAGGGGAAAATCGTGAAGAATGACATTTGATGATTCATATTCCCATGATGTCATATACGGACGGCGTTTAATAGCATATTGTTTTACAGATAATGAATAAAGAAACAGAATTATGGAATTGATGGTTTTATTGCAGGCTGCGGGCGCACAGGGCGCTTCCGGCGGATGGACGATGTGGGTGATGCTGCTGCTCATCTTCGTCGTGATGTGGTTTTTCATGATTCGCCCGCAGCGCAAGCAGCAGAAGGAACTCCAGAAGTTCCGTGACGGTCTTCAGAAGGGCGACAAGGTGGTCACCGCGGGCGGAATCTACGGGACCGTCGTCGAAATCAAGGAGAAGTCGGTGCTCATCGAGGTTGACAAGGACGTGAAACTCCGCGTTGACAAGAATTCCCTCGTGAAGGACTACTCCGAGACCGCCGCAGCGAAATAGCACGGCTTCGGGGCGTTTCCCCGGCCAGACAGTTTTTCAGAATTGAACCGGTTTCGGAATTGAGGCAGTTTCTAAACAGGACGCTTGAGTTTCTGAAAGTCAACAGAAAGGATCTGACAGTTTTCCTGCTCGCTTTTCTGTTGGCTTTCAGCATCTGGTTCATACACAATATCTCGCTGCGTTACAGCGAGGTTCTGACGGTGTCCGTGACCGCAAATTCCAATATAAGCGGAAGGCGGAGCAAATCCTCCAATGTCTGCCGCGTGGTGGCGAGATGCCGTGCTACCGGCTACACCATCATCCGGAACAAGATGTTCGGCGGAGGCGCGCCTGTGAACATCCGCTTTGACGCGGCCTCGCTCCGGCATGTGGACGGGGACGTGTATGCGTTCCTGCCGGAATCCATGCCTGAATTCGGCAAGATGGTCTTCGGCGGCTCTTCCGTGGAGTATTATCTCACTGACACGCTGCTGTTCGCTTTCCCGGCTGAAAACAACCGCAGGGTTCCTGTCGTGCCGATTTCTGACATCCTGTATGCTCCGCAGTACATGAGCGTGAAGGGGATGGAAATCAAGCCGGATTCCGTCTATGTCTATGGCGACCCCTCGCAGATTGACAACATATCCAAGGTGTTCACGAAGACCGTTACCCTCGGGGAACTTTCCTCCGACACCCACGGGACTGTCGGGATAGAGCCGATAAAGGGCGTGAGGATGTCTCAGACTGATGTCGATTACTCGGTGAGCGTCAGACGCTATGTGACGGAAACCGTCAGCCTTCCGGTTCATGTCCGGAATCTTCCTGCCGGGAAGGAAATCGCGGTCTATCCGTCCACTGTCTCAGCGGTCGTCGAGTGCGGATTCCCGCTGACTGTGGACCCGGCCTCGGTGGATGTGCTTTATGTCGATTACCATGACTTCGAGATGTCGAGAAGCGGGAAGTGCATCATACGGACGGAGGCTCTGCCTGACGGAGTGCTCGGCGTGCGGCCGGAAATCGAGGTCGCGGACTGCGTCGCGAAACTGAAGGAAAATATATAAACTTCTATAAAACAAATGATTATGAAAACAGATCTTTCCAAGATACTTTCAATCTCAGGCCATCCGGGACTCTATCTCTATATAGCGCAGGCCCGTAACGGCGCCATTGCGGAATCCCTTTCCGACAAGAAAAGGAGCAGTTTCCCGCTTACGAGCAGGATGACGACCCTTGCCGACATCTCGATTTACACGACTGAGGGTGAGATGAAGCTCAGCGAGGTTCTCCTCAGGATGAAAGAGGCTCTTAACGGGGCTGAGGCTCCGTCCTCAAAGGCCTCCGCCGATGAAATCAAGGCTCTTTTTTCCAAGGCCGTTCCTGACTATGACGGGGAGCGCTTCTATGTCTCCCACATGAAGAAGGTTGTGGACTGGTACAACTGCCTTCTCAAATACGCTTCCCTCGATTTCGAAACGCCGGAGACGGGGACTGAAGAAGACGGCGCTGAAGAGAAATAATCCGCGGATATGCTGAACTGCGGAAAACCACGGCTTCAGTCGGTGGTCCGGGGCTGTTCCAAGAACAGGGTCGACAGCGAGCATATACTTGCCCAGCTGAAGGATGCGTATGACATCTGCGGAGAGGGCGGCTGCGAGGACGCTTTCGCCGATGTCGTGCTTGTGAACACCTGCGGGTTCATCGGAGACGCCAAGGAAGAGTCCATAAACACCATACTAGAAATCGCCGAAAGGAAGAAGGCCGGAAAGGTGGGGAAGATAGTCGTTCTGGGATGCCTTTCCCAGAGGTATGCCTCCGAACTGCCGGGACTGATTCCGGAGGTGGACCTGTGGCTCGGGGCGAGGGACACCGACGAGGTGGTGAAGGCTCTCGGAGTCACGCCTGACCCGCGTCGCGGGCAGGACCGCCTCTCCACTGAGGGCGGCGGAAGTTATGCCTATCTTAAAATCAGCGAGGGCTGCGACCGGCGCTGTTCCTACTGCGCCATTCCGTTCATCCGGGGGGCGCACCGCTCCGTTCCGATGGAGCGGCTTGTCGCGGAGGCGGAGAATCTCGCCCGGGCGGGAGTGCGTGAACTCGTAATCATCGCACAGGACACGACCTACTACGGGCTTGACCTCTATCATCGCCGCGCCCTCGGGGAACTGCTCGAAAGGCTCTCCGCCGTTGAAGGCATAGAGTGGCTCCGCATCCACTATTCCTACCCGGCGGACTTCCCTGAAGACGTGCTTGACATCATGGCGCGTAACCCGAAGGTCTGCCGCTATATGGACATACCGCTCCAGCACATTTCCGACAAGGTGCTCGACAATATGCACCGTCATGTCAGCGGGCGTTGGACGCGGGAACTCATCGCGAAGATGCGTTCCCGAGTTCCCGGAGTAGTGTTGAGGACGACGATGATTGTCGGGCATCCCGGAGAGGGTACGCGCGAATTTCGTGAACTGCTTGACTTCGTGGACGATGCCAGGTTCGAGCGGCTCGGCGCATTCACATATTCCGAAGAGGAGGGGACTTACGGCGCGGAACATTTCAGGGACACCGTCCGCCAGTCCACGAAACAGAAGCGTCTGGACGCGCTGATGGAACTTCAGAGAGGGATTTCCCTTGAATATAACCTCTCACGCGTCGGCTCCGAGTTGCGCGTGCTTGTCGATTCGTGGTTCGCGGAGCAGGATGTGTTCGTGTGCCGCAGCGAGTTCGAATCCCCTGAAGTGGATGGCGAGATTCTTGTAAAATACAGTCCGGATCTGTTCGGAGGCATTGACCCGCAGGGGCTTGTCGGGCATTTCATCGAGGTGCGGATTACCGCCGCGGACGACTACGACCTCACTGCGGACTTTGTCCGTACATTGGAATAGAATCGGCTCCGGAGACGGAGATTCCGAAAATTTTGTTTTGTCATGAAGACTTCTAAGGCTTGTTTCGCGATGTTTGCCGCCCTTGCGGTTGCGGCGGCGGTTTCCTGCTCTCCGCAGGTTTATGATGTGACCATGGAGATGAGGTATCCTTCCTCGTCCGGACTCAATCTGACCGGCAAGACTGTCGCGCTGGTCTATCCAAAGGGGCTTACCCCGGAGGAGATGCAGCTGACGGGTTCCCTCGCTGCGGCGCTTGCGGACAAACTTGACGAGGCCTATCCGGAAAGCGACTCGACGCAGCTCTTCACGGTTCCGTATAACGGGGACTTCGCGAAGATGGCGGCTCCGGATTCTCTCGTGAATCTGGTTCTCAAGACTGATGCCGACGTGGTCTTCCTCTTCGGGCATCCTTCGGAGTTTGAAGCTGGCTACCGTCAGGGCGGCATAAGGCTTCCTCTGTGGTGCTATGATTCCCTCGGCGGGGAGGATGCCTCAGTCAAGTCGTTCACGATAGCCGCCGATGCGGGAGCGGATGCGTCCCTTTCCGGGAAGAACATAGGTGACAGGATTTCATCGTCCTTCGTTCCGACATGGCGCGAGGAGGAATTCGGCATCTGGTACCGCGATGACAGCGCATGGAGCGACGCGCTTGTGAAAGCTCTCGATTTCAAATGGGAGGAGGCGGTGAAGAGCTGGATGGCAATTCTCGACACCACGAAAGACTCATATTTCCGTGCCTGCCTCGAGTATAACATCGGACTCGGCTGCTTCATGATGGGCAACCGCGAACTCGCCATCCAATGGCTCACCCAGTCCTCCGCGGAGTGCAGTTCTGACAGAACCGCCTCCCTGATAAGCCGCGTTCAGCGGAACTGAGAATCATCCATCTGTTCCGTTTTCCCGGGGCGGGTGTCGCAGAATTCTCATTCTGAGTCTTTCGGCTTGTACCCCAATCTCCAGTTCCGGACTTTAAGGAATCGTTCGTTGCGCTTCCTTCTGATTTTCTGCGCGATTTCGCCGTCGAAATGCTCGAAGGTTTGCGGCCACCTGGCTTTGATTTTCGCAATCTGCTCCCTGATGAACGAATCTATGTGCCGCGCCCGTTTCTCGTCGTATATGTCGTTGAAATCCACGAGTATGCCTGTTTCTTCAACATCCCCGAACTCATCGTTCACGGCGGTGCCGAAGACCTTGAGGGTCGGGGACAGACCCATATAGCTGTTCACGAGAGGAGGGATGTTTTCCCCGAGGGCGCGTATCTCACGGCTCAGAATCCGATAGTCAGCCTTGAAGTCGTCTTCCGTCAGCACGGCATCCAGCTTTTCGGCGGGAGTCTCGATGATGACCGGATTCTTTGTTGTCACAAGTTTCTCGTCATCCGGGAAATGCTTGTTCAGAAAACGGAGTATGAGGTCGCGTCCGTAGCGGTTGAATGACGGATACATCGTCATCTTTCCGAAATACCATCTCATTCCGGGGCGTATCATCATCAAGGCGCCGAGCCCGTCCCAGAGATTGTCAAGTGCGAACAGAGCCTTGCTCCCGGTCTGTGCCCGCTGATATTTTCCTGAAATGAACGAGCGTCCGAGTTCGATGGTGAAAGGAAGATATTCTCTGATGAATCTGTCCGAAAAATTGAACAGGTGCGACGTCGCGAGAATCGGCTGGCCGTCTCCGTCGAGTTTCACGTCCGTCCCGAAGATGAATCTGTAGCCTCCTATGATGTCCTCGTCGTCCGGATTCCACACAATCAGCTGCATGCACGGGGAGTCCATGGTGTCGAATCCGTCAATGTCCATCTTCAGACCCGTCCCGCCGCCGGCGTTCCGGAAAGTCTCTTCGCGGAGACGCCCGATTTCACGCATCACGTTAGGGGAGTCCTGTGACGAAATGACATAGAGTTCGTTTCCCGCCTTGTTCGTGTCGCGCAGTTTCTTGTTCGCCGTCAGTTCCGACTTCAGCAGTTCCACATCCACCGGTGCAATTATCTTTTCCATATCCCCTTCTGTTTTATGGAGTCTTGCGTTTTCAGATTATAGACGGCCGCCCTGACCTCCTGTGCCCATTCTTTCGGATTGCGGCTCCTGTCGAAGGACTGCCACGGAATCGGCTTCCCGAAAATCACCCGGAAAGTCTTGCCCCGGGCGCGGTAGAGCTCGTCGGGAAGGAAAGCCATAGCGACATTGAATTTCAGACGGAAGAACGAAGAGAGGTTCGCCACCCTGTAGAACCGTCCGGAATTTTCTCCTACGAAATGCACCGGGACGATGTCCCTATGGTACTCGACGCTCTTTGTGACAAAGACTTTCGACCACACCAGATCCTGAATCTTCCCGTCGATTTTTCTTGAGCACAACCCCGCCGGGAACATCAGGATCTGATTGTCGGACGCGAAAATCTCATCCGTAAGCCTCGGAAGGTCGCGGTTCTGGATGCCTATTCCGGCTCCTTTGCGCCTTATTTTCGCGTTTACGGGGACGCAGAGAGGGGCGAGCCCTCCGAGATGCATCAGGAAGTCGTTCACCATCAGCTTGATCCGTCCGCGGTATCTGCGCCCGATGATTCCGGCGAGAGCGACTCCGTCAACTCCTCCGAGCGGATGGTTCGAAACGAAGGTCAGCCTCGCGTCAGGGGAGTCCGGAAGGTTTTCGAGCCCCTCGACTTCAATCTTCACGTCGAGGTATTTCACCGCATTCTCGCAGAACTCCACGCCCTCGTAGCCTTCCTTCAGGTAGGCGTTGAGGAAGTCCTGATGCAGCAGGTTCTTTACAATCTTCACGAGCAGGCGCGGCGCCTTCCCGTTGAATCTCTTCCGGAAAATCTCTTCTATGTCAATCGTTTTCCCTGCCATTGGACATCTGTTCGAAAGAATGCGCGAATTTACGAAAAATCATCACAATATCGCTTCGGCGAGCACGCTGACGGGATGCTTGACCTTCACGCCCGTGGACATCTCAATCTGCCATTTGCAGGTCTCGCAGTCACAGGCGACGAAATCGGGCTCTGCCGCCGCGATGCTGTCGAACAGCGGCTTGCCTATTGTCTGGGCGACCCCGTAATTCTCTTTTTTGAAACCATAGGTTCCGGCTATGCCGCAGCAGTTGCTGTCGAGCACCGTCAGTTCCACTCCCGGAATCATCTTCAGCAGTTCGATGGAGAAATACTCCCATCCGAGCCTTTCGAGGTGGCAGGGCGTGTGGTAGGCGATTCTCGCCCGGTAGTCCCTGCGGAACTTCAGGCTCCGGCCCTCCTCCAGCTTCTTGTAGATGAACTTTGTCGCGAGGAATATGCTGTCCCGCACCTGCGAGTTGTCAAGTCCGAGCAGGTTGGGGTATTCGTCCCGCAGGGTCAGCATGCAGGTGGATGAGGCCCCGACAATCGGCTCTCCGGTCGATTCCAGAGCCGTTTCCATAATCTTCAGGTTTCGTCTGGCGTTTCTTGTCGCGGATTTGACCATCCCGTTCGAAATCATGGCTATGGAGCAGCAGCGTTCCCCCTCAAGCAGCCTCACGCCGACCCCCAGCGCGTTCATTACTCTGACGAAATCTTTGCCCAGCTGCGGGAAATTGTAGTTCACATAGCAGCCGTGGAAATAGTTTATCTTCTCGGGATAGGACTCCTGCGCCCCGGCGGCGTTTTTGCGGAACCATTTCTCGAATGTCTCAGAAGCATAGCTCGGGAAGGTCCTGTGCTTGTCGACCCCGACGACGGCGTGCAGGACGGTCTTGACCGGAGCGGATTGGAGCAGGGGATTGACAATCCCCGACATGCTTCCGGCGACCTTGCCCATGAGGTCGGTGCTTGCGAGCGCGATTTCCCGCGGTCCGGGGATGCTTCGCCCGTATTTCAGTCTCGCGTTCTGGATGATGTCCGCGACCCTCACGCCCGACGGGCATGCTACCTCGCAGCGCTTGCAGTTCAGGCAGTATTTGAGAGTGCTGTCGTAGTAGGAGCGGTTCTTCAGCCGCAGCCTTTCGCCGTCCGGCCCAGCCTGCTTCGGACCGGGGTAGGCCGGATTTGCCGGCACGACCGGGCAATAGACCGTGCAGATGGTGCATTTGAGGCACTGCTCAAAATTGTTGTCGTTTATTTTCTCACTTTTCATATGCGTCCGTTGTTGTGCTGTCCGCCGTCCCGATTTATGAGTGTTCCGCTATGCTGTCCGCCGCCTCGATGGCCGAACAGATGGAGACTCCGCCGCCGCAGCCCTCGTAAAGCGGATTGCAGCCCCCGAGTATGCTTCCCGCGACAAGCAGGTTGTCGATCACCCGCCCGTTCCGGCTTGCCCGCAGCCCCGCCCCTGGGGTGAGTTTCGCCCCGATGCCGATGTAGTTCTGCTTTCCGAAGAAATTGTCAGCGTCGAACCAGTCTTTCCTCTCCTGCGGAGTGTCAAGGTCTATGCCGAGAGCCGGCTCGTATGCCCCGTTCCTGTCCGCCTTCAGCCCGTTGCTGAAGAAACTTCCGCTTGCGAGGACAAAGCTGTCGGCCGTGAACTCCATATCGCTGATGTTGGCCGTCCGCACCGCCGCGAGCCTGTCCCCGTCGTACCGTCCCGAAATCACCGTATCTCCCTTGAACAGTTTGCCTCCGGACTTGCGGAAAAGCTCTGTAAGCCCCCGCTGGATTTCTATCCCCGGCACAGAAGGCGGCATGGTGGCGACGAATCTCACTTTCGTGTTCATCACCTTGCCGATCTGGATTGCGTCACGGGAGTCGGCGAGGCCGAATATCGCCGGGATGACAATCAGGTCTTCACCGTCATATTTTTCCCGAATCTGGGATATATATTCCTTGAATGTCGGTCTGTCAAGCACTCTCGAGATGTTGGTCGCCCTCATTTCCGTGGGGCTTTTACGCAGGTTTCTCAACGCTTCGAGGCGTATGGTCACCGTTCTGCACTGGCTTCCCGAGTCTTCGATTCCCTTTGCCACGAACTCCGTGTTGAAGTCGAGGAATCCGTCCGGGCAGGCCACGAGGGCGCGGCGGCAGACAGGCTGTTCCGGAGATTCCGCCGTCAGGAGGTTCTCCGTAGTCATGAAACAGCGTTTGAGAGACCCCATCGAGCTGAGTCTGAACTGATTGCCGAGATTTTCGGGTATATGTGTCCGGAATCCGAAACTTCCGAACATTTCCATCGCATCGCGAAGATGCCCGAGCAGCTTGTCCGTCCCTATTATGGAGTAGGGATGCGTCTGAGGCAGTTTCCCGATGCTTTCCAGCGGGTAGTCGACCTCGGTCCCGTCCGGCAGCCTGTTAAGCAGGTCAAACGCTCCCGACCAGAAATGCATGGCCGACTGCCCGGAGGATATGACGGCACATTTCCGTCCCGCCCGCTGAAGCCGTATCCCGCAAAGCAATCCGGTAAGCCCCCCGCCTATTATCACAGTATCAAATTTCATGACTGTAAATCCATTGAGTATATTCATTCTCGCGCAGCGAATCGCCCCAGCAGATGGGATAGATTCCCTTCCACCGCTCATTCATGAACGCCTTCAGATCCTCCTTGGCCCGCGAAGGGTTCTCCTTCTTCCGGGCAATCAGCCCCGCCCCCCGGCAGGCGCACAGCTCACCCTGACAGGTCCCCATCCCGAGCCTCGTGCGGCGGCGAAGGTCAATCATATTCGTCACCTGCAGGTTGTCAATCGCGTCCTCAGCCTTGCGCAGGGTCACTTTTTCGCATTCGCAGATGAGGCTTCCGTCCTTGTCGGAACGAGGGGAGTCAGCCTTGTCTGGCCTGTCATAAGGGTCTGAACCCGGAAGCGGACGGGTCGCCGTCACGCAGCCCCGCCTGACGCCGAGTTTCCGGCATACGAGGTCTGTGGCCCATTCCGCCATGAGCCTGTAGGTCATCAGTTTGCCTCCGGTGATGGTGATGAATCCGCTGATGCCGTCCCGCGTCTCGTGGTCGAGCAGTACGATGCCACGGCTGATGTTGCGCCCGGACGGGTCGTCGTCAGCCGCGACAAGAGGGCGCACCCCGCAGTAGGCCCGTATGATTCGGGTTTCTGCAAGTGCGGGGGCGAGTTTCTGCCCCTCCTCAATCAGAATCTTCACCTCTTCGGGAGTAACGCGGATGTTGTCAACCTCCTCAATCGGAATCCTGTCCGAGGTCGTCCCTATGAGCGAAATCGTTCCTCCCGGAACGAGAATGTCGGCGTTGGCCGGCTTGCGGCAGCGGTTGATGACGACATTGTTCACCCTGTGTCCGAAAATGAGCAGCGAGCCTTTTGCCGGGAACATTTTGACTGACGCGCCAGCCATTTTCGCTATCCCCTGGCCCCAGATGCCTCCGGCATTGACGGTGACGGCAGCGTAGAATGTCTCGACCTCGCCGGTGCGCTTGTTCCTTATCTTCACGCCCTTGACAGTGTTCCCGTCCTTGACGATTTCGAGGACTTCGCTGTAGGTCAGCACTCTGGCTCCGTGGAGTTTCGCGTCGGTCATATTGGCCGCAGTCAGTTTGAACGGATCCACAGCCCCGTCCGGCACTACGACGGCTCCGATGAGCGAGGGATTCACGGCCGGCTCCATCTCAATGGCCTCTTCCGGGTCAATCACCCTTGCCTTTATCCCGGCCTTGCGGCAGGACTCCACGAATTTGGCCTGATAGGCGAGGTCGTCCTCTGGAAGGGTTATGAACAGCCCGTCGGTCTTTTCCACGCATCCCTTGGCTATGCGCTTGAGAATCATGTTCTCCTTTATGCACTCGGCGGCCGACTCGGTGTCCGTCACGGCATAGCGCGCGCCGCTGTGCAGCAGTCCGTGATTACGCCCGGTCGCTCCGGTCGCGATGTCATTCCGCTCGACAAGCAGCACCCGCAGCCCGCGCAGGGAACAGTCCCGCGCCGTGCCGGCTCCGGTCGCCCCTCCGCCGATGACTATCACGTCAAACTCATTGTCTTTCAGTCTTCCCATTTCCGTTTTTTCCGTTATCTTCTCTTCATTGTGGAGTTCTCTTCGGCATCCTCAGTCCTTTTTCGCCGGTTCCGCTCCGACGAGCCACCTGTCCAGCCAGCTGAAATAGCTCCTGTGCCAGAAAAGCGCGTTCTGCGGCTTCAGAATCCAGTGGTTCTCGTTCGGGAACACAATAAGTTCGGACGGGACCCCCATCATCTGTGCACAGTTGTAGGCCGCCATCCCCTGGTCGTAAGGCACACGGAAATCGCTGCCCCCGTGGATGACAAGAAGCGGCGTATGCCAGTTCTTGATCAGCTTGTGAGGGGAGTTCGCATAGTGGCGACGGGCTGTCGGGCTGCTGTCCCAAGGTGCCCCTCCGTTGTCCCAGGTCGGGAACCACATCTCTTCGGTTGTCATATACATATGCTCCTGATTGAAGATGCCGGCGTGGGCGATGAACGCGTCATAGACATTGCCGTGCACTCCGCAGAGATAATAGACAGAGTAGCCTCCGTAGCTCGCCCCGCAGGCCGCCATCCTGCCGACATAAGGCTCGGCCTTGAGCTCCCGCGCCGCGCTGAGATAGTCCTGGATGTTCAGCCCGCAGTAGTCTCCGGAAATCTGCTCGCACCATTCCTGACCGAATGCCGTAGTCCCCCGGCGGTTCGGAAGCACGACGACATAGCCCTGCGAACACATCAGACGGTAGTTCCACCTGTAGGACCAGCTCTGGCTCAGCGTGCCCTGCGGCCCTCCGAGGCAGATTTCGATGGCCGGCCATTTCTTAGACGGGTCGAACTCCGGCGGGAACAGAACCCAGGTCAGCATATCCTTCCCGTCGACGGTCTTGACCATCCGGGCCTCGGTCCTGTGTTCCTTGAGCTGCGAAAGTATGTGCCCGTTCTCGTCCGTGACCTTGACTCCGGTCTGCGAGGCGGGGTCGAACGCCACGATTTCGGTCGGGAAGTCCATGTTCTGCCAGGTCGTGTAGAGAATCTCGAGCCCGTCAGTCCTGTCGATGAAGAACGGGGTCGTGAAGTCGTACCACAGGTTCTCCCCGGTTTTGCGCGTGACATTGCCCTCAAGGTCAGTGACATAGATGGCCTGAAGCCCTTCCGTGAGCGCGTTGAACCAGATGTGCTCCGAGTCCCCGTCCCACACCGGGCCGGCGACATTGTATTTGAATCTCTTGCTCAGCTCGCGCACGGCTCCGACCTTCATTCCGTCAATCTCTGCGACCATAAGCCTCTGTTTGTCAGCCTCGTAACCGTCCCGTTCCATCGAAATCCAGCAAATCCGCTTTCCATCGGGACTCCAGACGGGTGTCGTGTCATATCCTCCGTCCATCGGAATCCGCACGCATTCTCCGCTCCTTACGTCATATATGTATATTTCCGTGTCTGTCGAGAAAGCGTAGTCCTTCCCGTCCTTTTTCCTGCAGGAATATGCGATACGCGTCCCGTCGGCGCTCCAGCAGAGTTCCTCCAGTCCGCTGAAAGGCTCTGTAGGGAGTTCGTAAGGGGATATCCCTCCGTCCGCCGCGCCCTCGCTTCCGAGTATGTCGGTGAAGTCTCCGAGCCCCCTGTCCCAGTCGAATGAGCCGACGAAACTGTGCGGAATCTCCTCAGTCCAATGATCCCAGTGGCGGTACATCATCGTTTCCGTCTCATAGGCCTCGGCCTTCGGAAGATCCGGATATATCTGTCCCGGAGTCTTTGCCCGTCCCGGCACGTTCGAGATGAAAATCACCTGCGACCGGTCCGGAGACAGTTTGAACTCGCTGATTCCGTTCTCCACATCGCTGGCTTTCCGCCCCTTGCCGAGCGTCCCGTCCTTCCGGACCTTCGCAATCCAGATCTGCCCGTCCATAAGGTAGGCGACCTTCCTGCCGTCCGCGCTCCAGCGGGCATTGCTGAGGCTCTTTCCGGAACGGGTCGCAAGCTGCGCACCGCTTCCGTCCAGATTGCTGATGTACAGGTTTCTGCAGGAGCGGTTCTCTCCGACGGAGTTGTACGACACCCCGTAGAGCAGTTTCTTCCCGTCCGGCGACAGCTGCGGGTCGGAGAGTCTGCCGAACGCGAGCAGCACCTCCGGCGTCATCTTCCCGTCTTCAATCCTGATTTCCGATTTTCCGATGAATCCGTTTCCTGCGGATTCTTTTTCCTTTGCAAAAATTCCCATAACAATGAGGACAACGGCCGCGACTGCCACGGAAACCGCTGTCAGAATGATTGTTCCTTTTTTCATTATGCCTTATGTATCCTCCGTTTCTCCATAAATCCCCATGACGGCGAGAGCCTCGTCGCGAAGCCTCCGCCGCACCTTCCCCGGACTGAGGACTTCGATGGCTGAGCCATATTTCCGAAGTTCGAAGTAGAGGTCATCGCTGTCCGGGGATACAAAAATAGAAAAATATGTCCATTCCTCCTCGGTTTTCAGCAATTTCTGGCTATGGTGGACAGGGAGGTCGGAGATATATTTCGCCTGCACGCCCCGTGCCCTGAACTCGACGGTGCAGCCTTTCTCGCCTTCGCGGGGGATATATGTCCCGAACGACGTCGCAAGAAGTTCGCCGAGATTGAAATTTTCCGGATATGTGAAACTGTCCGGAAGCATCTCCATCGATATGAACCTGTCGAGGGCGTAGCATCTCAGCGCCCCGCGTTCGATGCAGTGGCCGTAGAGATACCAGCGGCGCTTGTCCTCCTTGAGGGCGTAGGGGAGCACGGTGAGCCGTTCCGGAGCCGCGCTGCTGTATTTGCGGTATTCGACCGAAAGCCTGCGCCCTTCAAGCATCGCCTCCATAATCCGGGTGAGAAAACGCTGCCCTGAAGGGACAGGTTCAAGTTCTATGCGCCCGCTGAGCGCCTCTTTGCCTCTTTCCAGCAGGGAATTGACCGCGAAACTGTCGATGAGCCACTCCGAGGCTCCGCTGCCGCTCATCCGGCTGTCCCGGTCAATCATGTAGCGGTTGGTGCTCCGGTCGCAGATTATCCCCACGCCGAAGACTTCCTCCACCCCGCTCCTGTAGTTCGCGAAGGTCCGCCGGGTCAGAGTTTCGCCGAAGCGGCTCCGATACCGCCCGGTCACCTCCCCGAGCGTCAGCCCGGCATCCCCGGCGTCCATGACCGCCTGCAGCAGCCAGATATATCTTGCAATCAGTTCCGTTACCATGCTTCAGCTGATGTTACTGTAGTCCCGGACATTGTATTTGTCCTTGCGGAGTTCGGACAGGAGTCGGGCGTTCTTCGGGTCGGAGAGGGTGGGGTCTTCGTTCAGGACCGCACAGGCGGCGTTCCTCGCGGCGCTGAGAATCTGCCCGTCCTTAGCGAGCGAGGCTATGTTCAGGGCGATTGGGAGCCCGCTCTGCTGGGTGCCTTCAAGATCGCCCGGTCCGCGCATCTTCATGTCCTCCTCCGCAATCTCAAAGCCGTTCTCCGTCCTGCACATCAGTTCGATGCGGTTTCTGGATTCCTTGCTGAGTTTCTGCCCGGTCATCAGTATGCAGTATGCCTTGTCGCTTCCCCGGCCTACGCGTCCGCGCAGCTGGTGGAGCTGGCTCAGCCCGAACCTCTCCGCGCTCTCGATGACCATCACGCTCGCGTTCGGCACGTCCACGCCGACTTCGATGACGGAGGTCGCGACGAGAATGTTTGCGCGGCCTTCGGAAAACGCGTCCATATTGAAGGCCTTCTCCTCGTTGTCGAGCTTTCCGTGCACCACGGCAATCTTGTACGGAGGGAACGGGAAATGGTGACGGATGGTCTCTATGCCGTTCTCAAGATTCTGATAGTCAAGTTTCTCGCTTTCGAAAATCAGCGGATAGACGATGAACACCTGCCTCCCGGCCTCAATCTCCTTCTTGAGGAAATTGTACATCACGAGGCGTTTCCCCTCCGTGCCGTGGATGGTCTGCACGGGCTTTCTTCCCGGCGGAAGTTCGTTTATGACAGAGACTTCGAGGTCTCCGTAGAGCGTCATCGCGAGCGTCCTCGGAATCGGGGTGGCAGTCATCACGAGGACGTGGGGCGGTTTCCCGTCGCAGGTCTTTCTCCAGAGCCTGGCTCTCTGCTCCACCCCGAAGCGGTGCTGCTCGTCGACAATCGCAAGGCCGAAGCGGCGGAATCTGACGCTGTCTTCAATCAGGGCGTGCGTGCCCACGACTATCCCGATTGAACCGTCCTCGAGCCCGGCGTGAATCTCCCGCCTTTCCGCCGCCCTGCTGCTGCCCGTGAGCAGAGCCGCCCGCACTCCCGTGGGCGCGAGGTATCTGCTTATGTTCTTGAAGTGCTGCTGCGCGAGCACTTCGGTCGGAGCCATTATGCAGGCCTGATAGCCGTTCCCCACCGCAATCAGGGCGCTCAGCACGGCCACCATAGTCTTGCCGCTGCCCACGTCGCCCTGCAGAAGCCGGTTCATCTGATGCCCGGACTTCATGTCGTCGCGGATTTCCGTAATCACTTTCTTCTGCGCACCCGTGAGCGGAAAGGGGAGCGCCGCATAGCATCTGTTGAATGCCTCGCCCACCTTCGGCATCACGATTCCGTTCTCCGCTCTCGAACGCACGAACTTCTGCTTGAGCAGCGCGAGCTGGAGGAAGAAAAGCTCCTCGAACTTGAGCCTGAACCTCGCCTTTTCGAGAGCCTCCCGGCTTTCCGGGAAATGGATGTTGCGCAGGGCGTAATGCAGCTGCACAAGTCCGTATTTTGCAAGTATATACTGCGGGAGCGTCTCTTCTTCCTGTCCCAGGGCCACATTCAGCGCCGACTGCATGATTCTGTTCATCACCTTGCCGGTGATTCCGCAGTTCTTCAGTTTTTCGCCTGAGGGATAGACCCCCACAAGTCTGCCCGCGTTCAGTTGTCCTGACGGCGGCATCTGCGTCTGTACTTGTGCTTGTGTTTGTGACTGTGCTTGTGCCTGTATCTGCGCCTCCGGCCTGTCGACTTCCGGGTGCACGATGCTGTACCGTCCGTTGTATTCGTCAGGTTTGCCGAAAAAGATGAAAGTCCCCCCTCCGGAGAGTTTTTCGAACATCCATTTTATTCCCCGGAAAAATGTCATGTCCATCTCGCCGCTCCCGTCTCCCACGCGCACGTTCATCCGCTTCACGGTGTTGAACTTCAGTGCCTTCGGGTTCTCCTGCCCAATCTCTCCCTTCGCGCCCCAGAGGGAGATTTTCCGGACGGAGGCGAGAATCTGGATATATGCGGAATCCCCCCTGACATCGGCGATTCTGACGAACGAAGTCCTGTCGACATAGCGGAACGGATATATCCTCAGCAAATCGGAGGCATATTCCGCCCCGAATTCACTCCTCAGAGCTTCGGCCCGCTTCGGCCCGACTCCCGGCAGATACTGTATTTCCGTTTCGTTGCGCATGGCACACAAATTTACAAAAGATATTTCGTATCTTTGCATATTTCACAAAAAGACACAAGATATATGGACAGAAAAATAGTGGTGGGCATCACCCAGGGCGACGGCAACGGAATAGGATATGAAGTCATAATCAAGGCACTCGCGGACGAAAGGATTCTCGAATTCTGCACTCCGGTGATATACGGTTCGTCGAAGATTTTCGGATTTTACAGGAAATTGATTCATAACCTCGACAAACCGGTGAATACCAATATCATAACTTCTGCGAAAGAAATTCATCCGAAGAGAGTGAACATCGTGAACTGCCTGCCGGACAATGTCTATGTCGAGCCGGGGCAATCCACCCCGGAGTCCGCGAAATCCGCGATGATCGCACTTGAAAAGGCGGTGGAGGACATAAAGAACGGGGATATAGACGTGCTGGTGACGGCGCCTTTCAACAAAAGGGCGATGGCTGCGGAAGGATTCGGGTTCACGGGTCATACGGAATATCTCGAAAAGGAATTCGGAGTTGACGAGGTCTGCATGATCATGGTCAGCGACAGTCTCAAGGTGGGCGTGGTGACCGGACATATCCCGTTCAGGGATGTCCCTTCCGCGATTACCCGCGAAAAGATTGTCGGCAAACTCGGTCTGATGAAGCAGTCGCTCGAAAGGGACTTCGGCATCGATTCTCCGAAAATCGCGGTGCTCGGCCTGAACCCCCACTGCGGTGACGGCGGCCTGCTCGGAGAGGAGGAGAAGAACATCATACTGCCGGCTGTACAGGATGCTGTCTCACAGGGCATTCTGGCGTTCGGACCGTATTCTCCGGACGGATTCTTCGGGCTTGGCAACTACTCGAAGTTCGATGCGGTGCTTGCGATGTATCACGACCAGGGGCTGATTCCTTTCAAGGCGCTCGCCTTTGAGGACGGGGTGAATTACACTGCCGGGCTTCCGATTGTCCGGACATCGCCAGACCACGGCACGGCATACGAGATGGCCGGGCGCGACGAGGCCGACCCGCGTTCGATGATGGCTTCCATTTTCGCGGCGATTGACATTTTCAACAGGCGGCAGGCCTATGACAGTCTGGTGGCCGGCAAACTCAAGCTGAAGATGCCGGACAATGAAATCAAACCCCGGGGCGGCCGTGTGATAGAATGAGACCGCCGATTTATCTCTATACTGACGGGGCTTCGAGCGGGAATCCCGGGCCGGGCGGCTATGGAATCGTGCTGCGCTGCGGGGACTATTCCCGTGAGATGAGCGGCGGATTCGCCCTCACGACCAACAACCGGATGGAGTTGTTGGCGGTGATAAAGGGTTTGGAGGCAATCAGGTGGCGCCCTGCCACCGTGCACGTGGTCAGCGACTCGTCGTATGTCGTGAAGGCAATCAACGAGGGGTGGCTTGCCAAATGGAAATCAAAAGCTTATGCCAAGGTCAAGAATCCCGATCTGTGGATGAGACTCGAAGCGCTTCTGTCGGTGCACAATGTCACATTCCATTGGATCAAGGGACACGCGGGACATCCGGAAAACGAGCGCTGTGACGCTCTCGCGGTGGCTGCCGGAGCAGGTGCGGTGGCTGCCGGAAAGACATTGCCGGATGACACCGGCTATCTGCTCTCAACATCCCGAGCCTCTTCTCTTTTGTAATCTCACCGCATCCCCGCTCTGTCGCAGCATCTTTCCGCCTCTCCGGCTTGAGAATGCGGATTGCTGTTTTTTATATCCTTCTGAATTGTTATATTTGCAGGATTTTAGCAAATGCTGATTGTTACGGTCATTCAGGCACAATGCTTGCGCATCGCGCGGCGCGTTTGTGCGTTTCACCGGAATATTGCCGTAAAAATTGAAACCGCAGAATAAAAGACAGACATAATGGGATTAGCAGACATTTTCAAAAAACTTTTCGGAACCAAGGCCGAGCGGGACATGAAGGAAATAAAGCCTCTTCTCGACAAGGTTCTTGCGGCATACGAAGATATCGACAAGCTGTCGAACGACGAACTCAGGGCGAAGACTGACGAACTCAGGGCATTTGTCGCATCTCGAATCGCCGACGATGAAAAGAGAATCGGGGAAATCAAGTCGCATTTGGACGGAGACCTCGCAATTGAGGAGAAGGAGGCTCTCGCCACTGAGTCGGACAAACTCGTCAAGAAAGTCGATGAGGACATTGAAGCGGCTCTGAACGAGATACTTCCGCAGGCCTTCGCGATAATGAAATCCACGGCGCGGAGGTTCGCGCAGAATGCCGAGGTCGAGGTCACGGCAAACGATTTCGACAGGAAACTTGCGGCCTCACACGATTTCGTGGAGATTCGCGCGGGCAGGGACGGTGAGCCTGACAAGGCGGTGTGGCACAACAGCTGGACGGCCGGAGGCAACAGAATCACCTGGGACATGATTCACTACGACGTGCAGCTCATCGGCGGCATCGTCCTGCATCAGGGCAAGATTGCCGAGATGGCCACGGGTGAGGGGAAAACCCTCGTGGCGACGCTGCCTGTGTTTCTTAACGCGCTTTCAGGCAAGGGCGTGCATATGGTCACGGTCAACGACTACCTCTCCAAGCGTGACTCCGAATGGATGGGGCCTCTCTACATGTTCCACGGACTCAGCGTCGACTGCATCGACAAGCACGAACCCAACTCTGACGCCCGCCGCCGCGCATACGCCTGCGACATCACTTTCGGAACGAACAACGAGTTCGGCTTCGACTACCTCCGCGACAACATGGCGTTCAGCCAGCAGGACCTTGTGCAGAGAAAGCACCAGTTCGCCATCGTCGATGAGGTCGATTCCGTGCTCATAGACGACGCGAGGACTCCGCTCATCATCTCCGGCCCGGTGGAGAGGGGGGACGACCAGCAGTTCGCGCAGTACAAGCCTTATGTCGAGAGCCTCTACAACAAGCAGAAGTCTCTCGTCATGACCATACTCAACGATGCGAAGAAACTCATAGCCGAGGGCAACGAGAAAGACGGGGGAGTGCTCCTGTTCCGCGCCTACAAGGGCTATCCTAAATACCGCCCGCTCATCAAGTTCCTCAGCGAACCGGGCATGAAGCAGCTTCTCCAGAAGGTGGAGAACTACTACATCCAGGACAACGAGAAGGAAATGCCGTTCATAACCGACCCGCTCTACTTCGTCATCAACGAGAAGCAGAACACCGTCGATATGACGGACAAGGGACGCGACCTGCTCGCGCAGGCTGTCAATGACGACAACTTTTTCGTGCTTCCTGACGTGGGCTCGGCGATTGCCGAAATTGAGAAGACGACCTCCGACCCGGCCGAGAAGCGCCGGAAGAAGGACGAGCTTATGGCGGACTTCGCCCTCAAGAGCGAGCGTGTGCACACTGTCATCCAGCTTCTGAAGGCATATACGATGTTCGAGCTGAATGTCGATTACATCATCTCGGAAGACGGGAAAATCAAAATTGTCGATGAACAGACCGGCCGTATCATGGAGGGGCGCCGCTGGAGCGACGGACTTCATCAGGCGGTGGAGGCAAAGGAGAACGTGAAGGTCGAGGCCGCTACTCAGACTTTCGCGACCATCACCCTTCAGAACTATTTCCGCATGTATCACAAGCTTGCCGGAATGACCGGTACCGCAGAGACGGAGGCGGGCGAGTTCTGGAGCATCTACAAGCTCGACGTGGTTGTCATCCCGACCAACAGGCCGATTGCCCGCATTGACCACAACGACTTGATATACAAGACAAAACAGGCGAAGTACAACGCAGTCATAGAGAAAGTTCTCGAACTCAGGGAGCAGGGCCGTCCTGTGCTTGTCGGCACGACGGATGTGGACACTTCCGAACTCCTTAGCAGGATGTTCCTCCGCCGCGGCATCAAGGCGCAGGTCCTCAACGCCAAGCAGCACGCCCGCGAGGCCGAGATTGTCGCTCAGGCCGGGCAGTCAAGCACGGTCACGATTGCGACCAACATGGCCGGCCGAGGAACGGACATCAAGCTTTCCCCTGAAGTGCGCGAGGCCGGCGGTCTCGCCATCATCGGAACGGAGCGCCACGACAGCCGCCGCGTCGACCGCCAGCTGCGCGGACGTGCGGGACGTCAGGGCGACCCGGGTTCTTCCATATTCTTCATCTCCCTTGAGGACAAGCTGATGCGTCTCTTCGGTTCGGAGAGAATCGCGAAGGTGGTCGACAATCTCGGGATGGCCGACAACGAGGCTCTGGAGTCCTCGATGCTTTCAAATTCGATTGAGAAGGCACAGAAGAAGGTGGAGGAGAATAACTTCGGAATACGAAAGAGAACTCTGGAATATGACGATGTGATGAACTCGCAGCGCGAGGTGATTTACAGCAAGAGGCGCAATGCCCTCTCCGGCGAGAGAATCGAAATCGACATCATGAACATGATGCAGGATACTGCGGAGATTCTTGCCGAGAAAGCGGAAAATATGAATTACGACGCATTTGCGGAACATGTAATGGGCACGCTTTCGCTTGATCTCGACTTCGATGAGGAGTTCTATGACAAGGCAAACGCCAGAACGCTTGCGGACAGGCTCTTCGACAATATGAAGGCGACCTACAGCCGCCGTATAGATGCCATGGTTCAGAAGGCCCTGCCAATCATCCGGCAGGTCTATGAAACTCAGGGCAACCGCTATGTGAACATCGCGATTCCAATCACCGACGGCCGGCGCATGCTCAACCTCTCCGTCAATCTCCAGAAGGCTTACGAGAATCAGGGCAAGGAAATCGGCAAGGCTCTCTCCAAGACCATCGTGCTCTTCGAGATTGACCGCCACTGGAAGGAACATCTCCGCGACATGGACGACCTCAAGCAGTCCGTGCAGAATGCGTCTTACGAGCAGAAAGATCCGCTTCTCATCTATAAGTTCGAGAGTTTCAACCTCTTCAGCGCGATGCTCGAGTCGCTCAACCAGGACGCGCTCTCGTTCCTTCTCCGTGCGGGCATAGCTCTTCGCGAGGAGGCTCCGAGACCTGCGGCCGAGGCGCCGAAGATGAACATGAACCGGATGACCACGAGCCGCAGCGACCTTGTCACGAACGGAGGACAGCCGCGCAGCCGGATGCCGATGAGGGTCGAGAAGACGGTCGGACGCAATGACCCTTGTCCTTGCGGGTCGGGTAAGAAGTATAAGAACTGTCACGGCAAGGAGGCGTGACGGAATCGAATAAAAAGGCGCTTGCTGCGTTACGCTCGTCGTCCTTTTTATTC
>CAVDEO010000012.1:0-2469 GCA_963607915.1 bacterium | reverse complement strand
GCGGGTCGGGTAAGAAGTATAAGAACTGTCACGGCAAGGAGGCGTGAAAAAGGCGCTTGCTGCGTTACGCTCGTCGTCCTTTTTATTCAGTTTCTATTATTCAATAGTTATAAATTTTTGAAAAATGGCAGTAAAGGAACAGCCGACAGGCAATATCAATTCGGTGAGCCGGATTTCGGCGGGCACTGTTTTCAAGGGAGAAATCGAGTCCGGGTCAGACATAAGGATTGACGGGACCTTTGACGGGAAAATTTCCACATCCGGACGGGTAGTCGTGGGGGAAGGCGCATTCGTGAAGGGCGAAATCCACTGCGAGAACGCCGATGTGTTCGGGAAAGTGGAGGGCAGTCTCACGGTCCGCGACATCCTGTCTCTCAAATCAGCCTGTGAGGTGAAAGGCGACCTTGAGGTCGCCAAGATTGCGGTGGAACTCGGCTCGTCATTCGACGGCACCTGCAAGATGCTCCGCAAGCAGCCTTCGGCCGCTGAACCGAAGACCGTCAGGCAGTAGCGGCATTTATGTGGAGAACAAACAACAAAACGACATAAGATGAAAAGATTGATGGTTTTTGCGGCGGTTGTCGCCGCATTCGGGGTTCTTTCGTGCGATAAGGAAAGAACTTCCCGGGACGGAGGAAATCCGGAGAGATCCTTCGATGCCGGCGTAGCCGGCGGTTATTTCTGCGGCAGGGGCGCGACAGATGCGGGTGTGGCTCTGGACTATGACATGTACCTCCTTTCACTTCAGACAGGCGGCGTTGAAGTCGCCGAGAACGGATATGCCGGTGTCGGTGCAGCCGTACTTGTCGACATGAACACTCCGGCCAACGGAGGCAATCCGATGAGGATTCTTCCGGGCGATTACGGCGTCCGTGGTGACGGCGCGGCCGATGACTATTGTTTCTATGCCGGCGGCACCAACACTGACGGAAGCATATCTCCGACATATGTATATTACAGGGAAAGTTCCAGTGTCAAGGGTGTCTATTATCCTGTGACAGGCGGAGCGCTTTCCGTCAAGACGAGCGGCTCAACCTACACGATAACCGGAACATTCGTGACATCGGCGGGAACATTTGTATTCAACTACAGCGGGAAACTTGCGTTCTATGACAGTTCGAAAAATGACGGCGATGATCCTGACGACGGCGGCGATGATCCCGACGACGGTGATGAACCTGTCAATCTGTCTCTTGATGCTCTCAATCAGGGGTACGCATACTATTATGGTCAAGCCTTCAACGTGGATCAGACGGATTATGCAGACTGGGTTTTCTATATCGGTGAAGGCCCGCTTGATTTGGGTGATGAAAATGCCAGCTTTCTTATGCTGGAACTGATAACCTCAGAGAAGGCTACCACTTCGGTTCCTGACGGTACATACGAGTATCTTGATATCTCTTCAGCCACGACTTTGGCTCCGTTCAGTATGCTCTGCGGTTATGTTGATGATGACAACTACTGTTATGGAACATGGTTCTTCGGAGAAACAGACAATGATTATTATGCTGCAACAAGCGGTTCGGCGAAGATTGCACGGGACGGAGACAAGTATACGATTGACCTCGCTTTCGAGGATTCGGAGATGAATGCGACTCTGAACGGCAAGTTTACCGCGAAACTTGAGTATGTGGATGGCACCCAGTCGGCAACCGAGTCCGCATCAGTACAGTCTTCATACGCTAAAGGCCGGCTGAACCGGGCAATCTGTCCGTCATTTGCAAAGAAGGCTGTTTCAAGACCGGCACAAGTCCCGGCATTCATCAAGGTTCAGAAGCGCGTCAGATAAAACATTCAAGACCGATATCGTAAGGGCGGGGAGTCAAGGCTCTCTCCGCCCTTTTATCTTGCCTCCACTTTCAGAATTTTATCTTCCCTCCACTTTCAGAAAAATTTGATTTTTATATAAAACAGATATACCTTTGCAGTCTTATCGCAATGGGGATGTTTTGGTTTTGACAGCATCTGACATTGGACGGTAAGCACGCCGGGCGTCGGAAGTTTGCCCGTAAATCTCAGCTTCCGAACAATCAGTTGGCAACAACTCTTATGCACTCGCTGCCTAGTCCTACCAAGTAGAACGGCTTAATCTCAGGAGCCAAGGCTGCTTCTGAGACGAGTATCCCGACAGGCTTTTCCGGCTGTTCTGTCCTGTCTCATGGGGTATCATTCCAAACGGCCTGCCCGACACCGATTCGGCTGAGTGTCGCCAAGTTCCAGCCGATAAGCCGCAGCTGGCCCGCCATCCGGCAGGCTGCGGTCGAAAACCAAAGGACGGATAAGCGTGTAGAAAGCCACCCGGTGCGGTGTTTGGACGAGGGTTCGAGTCCCTCCATCTCCACGACCTCGATAGGGGAGGCCCAGTTCAGCTCGGGTTTGTAGAAGCTTCAGCTCGGGTTTGTAGAAGCTTCAGTTCGGGTTTGTAGAAACCTTATCTCTCCAGCAGCCAGCTCAGACGCTCCGGCGTGT
>CAVDEO010000011.1:0-35707 GCA_963607915.1 bacterium | reverse complement strand
CCTTCTCTCCGGCGAAGTAGCTGTGAATCGTGGAGGACAGCAGGGATTTCCCGAATCGGCGCGGACGGCTGAGAAATACATATTTATATGCGTCCGCCAGCCTGTGTACATATCCTGTCTTGTCAATGTAGAGATACCCTTCATTGACAATGTCCCTGAATGTCTGCACCCCGATGGGATATTTCACGATTCCCGATTTGTGTCCGTCCATATTCAAACCATTTGGAGTCAATGGCAAAGATAAGGATTATTTCCCGCACTTCCGCATTCGGCGGATTGGTCCTCGAGAAGCTAATTCTTCGGCTTGCGGGAGGGCTTGGAAGAATGCCGTCGTGACTTTGACGGTTTACCGGAATCCGTCTTGGACTGAGCCGAAGTTGTTGCAGGCGCGGACTTTCCCTTGCCGCCTTTGCCGCGACGGTGACGGCGGCCGTCGTGCGGCTCGCCTTCTGAACTCCGGGTGCGTTCCGGGGCGTCAGGTTCGACGAGTTCGTAGTCGAGCAGGCACTGGTCCTGATTGGCCTTCTTCACGCGGATGCGGACAGGGTCACCGAGATTGTAGACTTTGTGCGTGCGGCGGCCGACGAGGCGGTAGTGCTCGTCATCGAACTGGAAGAAATCCGAACGGACATCGCGCAGGGCGACCATGCCCTCAATCTTCGTCGGCTCAATCTCCACATACATACCCCATTCCGTAAGTCCCGATATGTGCCCGTCGAACTCGTTGCCGACCTTGTCCTGCATAAACTCGACAAGCTTGTACTTGATGCTCGCCCGCTCGGCCTCCGCAGCCACGACCTCACGCTGGGAGGCGTACTTGCAGGCGGTCTCGTAAGTCGCCCGGTCGGCGCTCTTGCCTCCGGCGAGATAGGCGGCGAGCAGGCGGTGAACCATAAGATCCGGATAACGGCGTATCGGCGAGGTGAAATGGGTGTAGTAGGTGAACGCAAGGCCGTAGTGTCCGATGTTGTTCACATCGTAACGGGCCTTCGCCATAGTTCTCAGAGACAGAAGTTCGATGGCGTTGAACTCCGGCCTGTCCTTGGCGGCGTTGAAGAGGCCGTTCAGCTCCCTGGAGAACTCCTTCCCGTCGGCGACCTTGCCGAGAGTGTAGCCGAAATTGCCCACGAAACCGCGCAGATTGTCGATTTTCGCCATATCAGGCTCGTCGTGCACACGATAGACGAAGGTCTTCTCCTCCTTCCAGCCCTTTGCCGGAGCCTTGCCGGTGACGGCATATCCGTCCTTGTCGAGATTCGCCCCGGTGGCGACGAACTCCGCCACGCAGCGGTTGGCTAGAAGCATGAACTCCTCGATGAGCCAGTTCGCCTCCTTTGAAATCTTCTGCGACACGCCCACCGGACGGCCGAGTTCATCGACCTCAACCTTCATCTCCGGACGTTCGAAACTGATCGCCCCCGCCGCGAAACGCTTCTTGCGGAACTTGGCTGCAAGCTTGTTCAGAGTCAGAACCGCCTCCTGCACCTCGTCAGGCACGACGGTCGTCACCCCGTCGACCGAAGTCTCATAGCCTTTCACGACCTTTCCGGTCTCGATTATGGTCTGCGCCCCCTCGTAGGCGAAACGGTAGTCGGAGTCTATTATCGTGCGCCCGAACCACCTCGTGACCACTTTCGCGAGAGGGGTTATCTCGAACACGGCCGAGAAAGTGAGCTTCTTCTCGTGCGGACGGAGGGAGCAGAGCCTGTTGCAGAGCTTCTCCGGAAGCATCGGAACGGTGCGGTCCACGAGATAGACCGAAGTCCCCCGGGTGCGGGCCTCCTCATCCACGGCAGAACCCGGCTGCACATAGTAGGAAACGTCGGCGATGTGGATGCCGACCTCAAAGTTCCCGTTCTCCAGCTTCCTGAACGACAGCGCGTCGTCGAAGTCCTTCGCATCCGCCGGGTCTATGGTGAAAGTCAGAGTTTTGGTGAAGTCGCGGCGGACTTTGTACTCCCCTGCGGGAATCTTCACCGGAATCTTGTCGGCGGCGTTCTCCACCTCAGGCTCGAACCTGTACGGCAGACCGAACTCGGAGAGAATCGCGTGCATCTCCGTCTCGTTCTCGCCCGGCATTCCGAGCACGTCGACTATATGGCCGGTGGGGCATGTCTCCCCTTTTTTCCAGAAATCCACCATGGCGGCGACCTTCATCCCCGTCTCCGCATCCGGATGTTTGTCAAGATCAGAAACCACGATGTCGTATGGCATATTCCTGCTCTGCATAAGCACCCAGGCCTGTCCGTCGAAGATGTGGAGTATCCCCACGAACGGACGCTTCGACCTCTCGACGATTTCGACCACATATCCCTCTCTCCTCGATTTCTCCGTCTTCTCGCGTGTCACGGCGACCCTCACGCGGTCTCCGTGGAGCGCTCCCCCGATTTTCGACGCCCTCACATAGACGTCGTCCTCCTCCCCTTCCACAATGATGAAGGCGAATCCCTCCCTCGTCATCTGCACCGTTCCCTCCAACACGGGAATCTGCCTTTTTTCGCGGGCATTCCGCGCACCGAATTTTCTTTTCCTCGACATAGAAGCTGTTTTGAATTTTATTATCTTTGCGGGCGCAAATTTAGACAAAATAAATAACATAACGATATGAGCAAGAAAGTACTTCTTATGATTCTCGACGGTTGGGGCGAGGGCAGACACGACTGGACAAACGCCATCTATACGCAGGGTGCGCCGTACATCGACTCTCTGCGCGAAAAATATCCGCATTCACATCTCCAGGCCTGCGGAGAGGCCGTCGGACTCCCGGAGGGGCAGATGGGCAACTCGGAGGTGGGTCACCTCAACCTCGGCGCGGGAAGGGTGGTCTATCAGGACCTCGTGAAAATCAACATGGCCTGCCGCGGCCACAAACTGCTTGAAAATCCGGAAATCAAGGCCGCCTACGACTATGTGCTCAAGAGCGGGAAGAAACTCCATCTTATGGGTCTGATGTCGAAGGGTGGCGTGCACTCTTCGCAGGAACACGTCTATGAATTCCTTTCTGTGGCGAAGGAATATGGGCTGAAGGATGTCTTCGTACACTGCTTCATGGACGGACGCGACTGTGACCCGCACAGCGGGAAGGGCTTCGTGGAGGAGCTTGAGGGCGAAATGGCCAAGACCTGCGGAAAGGTGGCGAGCGTCTGCGGAAGGTTCTACGCGATGGACCGCGACAAGAGATGGGACAGGGTGAAGGCAGCCTACGACCTGCTCGTGGGCGGTGAGGGGGCGAAGTCAACCTCCGCGACTGCGGCAATCGAGGCTTCCTACAAGGAGGACGTCACCGACGAGTTCATCAAGCCTACGGTCATCACCGACGCTTCCGGAAACGCTCTCGGCAAGATTGAGGAGGGCGACGCAGTCATCTTCTTCAACTTCCGCAACGACCGCGCACGCGAAATCACCGCCGCGCTCACCCAGACCGACATGCCGGAGCAGGGAATGCACAAGCTCCCGCTCTACTACTGCTGCATGACCCCGTATGACTCTTCTTTCACGGGAGTCCACATCCTCTTCCCGAAGGAGAATGTCACCGACACCCTCGGAGAGACAGTCGCAAAGGCCGGAAAGAGGCAGCTGAGGATTGCGGAGACCGAGAAATACGCCCACGTGACCTTCTTCTTCAACGGAGGACGCGAGGCGCAGTTCGAGAACGAGGACCGCATACTCGTGAATTCGCCAAAGGTGCCGACCTACGACCTGCTTCCGGAGATGAGCGCAGTGGAGGTGACAGACAGGCTTGTGGAGGCGATAAACACGGGCAAGGAGGATATGATCATACTCAATTTCGCGAACGGGGATATGGTGGGACACACGGGAGTTTTCACTTCAATCTGCCGCGCCGTGGCGAAGATTGACCAGTGCGTGAAACGCGTCGTGGAAGCCGCTGTGGCACAGGATTATGCGATTCTCCTTACGGCCGACCACGGCAACGCCGACCACGCGGTCAACACCGACGGCACTCCAAACACCGCGCACTCGCTCAACACGGTGCAGTTCATCGTAATCAATGCGGGCGACGAGGTGAAGACGGTCGCTGACGGGCGGCTTGCTGATGTAGCTCCGACGATTCTGAAGCTGATGGGTATTACTCAGCCGGAGGCTATGACGGGATGTGCGCTCATCTAATGTGCGGTCATATAAAAAGCGGTCTGCCGCGTTGGGCGGCTTGATAAGTTGAACTGAATTGCCCGCTGTCCATTGTGAGATGTGGACAGCGGGCAGTTCAGTTTTTATGTGCACTTACTCGATGACGATGTCGTTCTGGTCGCGCAGGACGAGCTGTACGCCGCCCTGGTACATCGTGAGTATGCCAGTGGCTGAGATTGTCTTCGCTCCGCTGAGAATCTGCGGGTCAATCTCGAGGTCGGCGAACTTGGAGTAGCCGCTGGTGCGTATCTGCACTGCGCAGTCCTTCTTCTCGATGCTCTCAAGCCCGTCCGGATACATAGAATCGTCCGTTGGTTTGAAATACTGGCTCACGGCATAGGCCAGGGCGTTGTTCTTGAGTTCGTCTTTCACATCCGCGAGCGTCTGCCCGGACAGGTCACCGCTGTTTCCGACAACGGCGCTGTCCCAGACTCCCGAATCGACATACTCCACGAACTTGTTCTTCGACATCGCCAGAGTAGTTATCCCCCAGGTCTTGTCAGAAAGGAAGATGCGGTTCGATGAATTCTTGTTCGATTCGTTGCCGCTGATGTAGAGCAGGGCGAAAACCTCGTCCCCGTACTTCAGACCCTTGATGGTCACGAGAGCGCCGACATTGTCGTTGTTGCTCTGGCACTCGTCATATCTCGGCAGTTTCGTGATGACACGCGGCTCAATCGGCTTGAGGTCTTCCGGAGAGCAGCGGAAGACGTGCTCGTTGATGATGAACTGATTCTCGATGTAGGCGGTCGAATAGTCCGTCTGCTCCGGGTCCTTCAGACCTATCTGGATGGTCCCCTGTCCGCCGCTCGAGTAGCTCGACGCCACCTTGTGGGTCTTCCAGCCGTATTCTCCGACGGCGAGATTCTCAAGGCTTATGTAGACTTCCTGCCCGACCTTGTAGTCATTATAGAGGCTCGTGCGTCCTATTTTGACTTCAATTCCCGGACCCTCCGCATCGTCCTGGATATAGAACGACTTGTAGAAGTTTCCGGACCTGTCGGAAGTCGTGACGCGCCCCTTGACCCAGATGTCCTCGCTGACTTCCCAGCACCAGGTCGTGAGCGAAGAGGTCTTCCCCTCTTCAGCCGCCTTCTCCATGAATTTCTGGGACAGTTCCTTGATTGTCAGAACTTTCCCCGTAACCTCGGACGGGTCGAACGGAGTGTAGGCCTCGGAATCCTTGTATTTTCCGGTGAACACCGGTTGGAACTCCTCACAGGCGGAAAAGAGCATAGCGCCGCAGGCGAGGGCGAGAACCGCCCCCTTCAAACCCATATTCCCTTTCATATTATTTCCTTTCATAATCTTTCGCCCTCCTTAGAATCTGAAATAAAGGTTCAACATATAATTGATTCCCTGCATATAAAAATATTTCGAGTCATATTTGAAATATTTGTCATATGTCTCGTTCGTCAGAAGACGGGTCTGTTCATATCCTCCGGTCTTTATGTTCCTGTTGTTCAGGAGGTTCTTGACTTCGAGAGAGAATCCGAAATTGTAGGTTCTGTGGATGTACCACGACTTGCCGACGCTCAGGTTCATCACAACGGCCGGAGAGAATTTCTCCTGCGAGGTCATATAATTGATCTCCCCCGGAGTGAGCCCTGCCTCGACATAGTCGGCCGTGAGAAGCCAGCCGTTCGTATGGGCTTCAATCTGCACGTCTGAAAGCTTGTTGTCCGGACCTGCCGCCGCCTTGAGAGTGCGGTAGAGCGGGTTCATGTCAAGGTAGGAGTTGGCATAGACGTTCGCGCCGAGAGTGAAGAACCAGTAGGAACTCGTCCTGTAGTTGAGCGCGAGGTTGGCGGCGAGCTGCGGAGTCGAAGGCACGTGATGCCTCTGCACCTTCTCCACGACATAGTAGCCGTCTTCGTCCACCTCGAAACAGTCCGTAGGCACGACCGTGGAGTTCTTCGGAATCACCGCGTCTTCCTTAATCTTGTACACCGGACTGCTCGCCCAATAGGTCACAGGCTTGCCGTAGGTGTCGGAGACCACTTCGGAACTGTTGTCCACCGTCTGGTACATAATCGGGGTGGAGGTGTAGACATAGTCGCCCCAGCTCAACGCCCCCTGAAGGCTGAGCCCGGTCACAGGGAGAGGAATCTTGAACCCGAGTTCGAGTCCTATGTGCCTCTGGTCTATGCCGGTCATCGCGAAGTTGGTGAAAGAGTTCTGCGAGTCGTCGTAGAAGCTCATCATATCCGACTGGTCGAAAATCTTGGTGTAGAACCCGGTCACGCGGAGGTCGTAGCCGTCGCTGCTCCACTGGTAATTGATGTCCGTGGAAACGGTCTTCGTTGTCGTCAGGTTAGGAATCAGCGAGTTGCGCGTCCTCGGAGAGAGGAAAGACTGGTTGAATGTCGGAGCGTCGTTGAAGAATCCGGCGTTCGCAGAGAAACGGTGTCCGCCGGTGAGTATATATTCCGCGTGAACTTTCGCCGCTCCGGTGAGGAACCTCGAAATCTTCGAGTTTCCCTTCGATGTAATCACCTCTCCGGTAATCGGGTCATAGGAAGTGAGTTTTATGGTCTTGCCGTTGATGTCCGTCGCAGTGATTTCGTTCCCGTTTTCGTCCAATCCGGCGAAGAGGCCCTTGCGTACGAGTCCTTCCCTGCGGAACGAAGCGTAGCCGATTTTTCCGCCCACATTCGCCTTGAAGTTCCCGAGGTCGAAACGGCCGTCCAGCCAGAGGTTGGCGTTGCGGGTGTGGGCGTAGTAGTCGTAACCGTACTTCCCTCCGCTTGTCACCTGCTGGGCCGTACCGTTCTCGCGCCAGTAGTCAAGGTCGTTCTGAACCATGGCCTCGGAATAGGCGAAGTCTCGCTCCGCGAAGTTGTCGATGTTGAGGTAGTACCGCCCGCCGAGCAGATCTTTGACTTTCTTGTAGTATTCGCTGCGGTTGATTCTTCCGTTCACTCCGCCCGTGAGCGTGAACCAGCTGTTGGCGGTCCACTTGAAATTGCCGACGAGATGGAAGTCGTGCTGGTCGGTGCGCCTCTCCTCCTGGACATACTTGGAACGGCCGTCAGCGGCGTTGTAGTTGATGTTGTAGAGACGGTCCCAGTCGAGATGCTGAGTGTTGACATCGTGTTCCCACGCGTACTTCGCATACTCAGACTTGTCCCTGTCAACCCTGCCCCACTCGGCGTCGGCCATATAGAAGTAGCTCGGGAGGTTGCGGTAGTAGTCAGGACGCGGGTCGGCGGAGTCGTACCAGTCGAGCGCGGAGTAGCCGTTCTTTCCGGTGCGGTAGAGCGCCGTGACGCTGCCTTCGAGGTTCTCAAAAAGGTTGGCGGTGTACTTGAGCACAAACACAGGCTCGTGGGTGTTCCGCACGCGGGAGTTGCGCACCTTGCCGTTCTGGTAGCCCCAGTTGGAGTTGTACATATTGTCGCCCATAAGGTCATAGACCTCCTGCGTGGAGGCGTTCTGCGCCCCTCTCTGTCCCGGAGACGCGAATGCCATGAACGCGAGGCGGTGCCGGTCGTTGAATTTCTTCTCCGCTCCGAAATAGTAGGCGAAAGAACGGTAATACACTCCCTTCACCCAGTCGTTGCCTCCGAGACGGGCGGAAACATTGGCCGCGAAAGACCAGCCGTTGTCAAGTTCTCCGGAAGCGTAGTTCGCCATAAGGCGCAGACGATAGAGAGCCGAATTGCTCAGCACGCTGAACCTCCAGCCCGGGCGCACGGAGGCAGGATTCGCGAGAATGTTGGTGACGCCGTTGAAGCCGCCGAGGCTGTAGTCGGAAGTTTCCGTGCCTGTGGTGCTCTCCTTGGCTCTCATGGCCTCGTTGAGCCCGCTCCAGAGCGAGTACGGGGAGTAACCCGTAATCGCGTCGTTCATCCGCACTCCGGCAAGGAGCACGTCCTGAGTTTCGCTCGCATACCCCCTGTTCCTGAAACGGATGTCGCTGAAGCCGTAGCCCACGATGTTGTTGTAGGGGTCGTTGGCTCCGAAAAGGATGGAAGGGGTGTCGGTATATCCCGAATCCTCCATGTCGAACTCCGCGAAATTGGAGTCATCGAGATCGGCCACCCTCTGCTCGGCGACAAGCGAGACGAAGATGAGGTCTTTCACATATCCCTCGACGGTGAGGTTGATGCGTGAGGGCAGGAAGCCCGCAGCCTCGACGGTCATAAGGTACTGCCCGTCCTCAAGGCCTTCAAAAAGGAATTTTCCGTCGGAATGCGAAAAGCCGTCAACCACCGCCTCGGCATCTTTCACGATTGTAATGCGGGCATTGGAGACCGGCACACGCCCGGCGCGGTTCACCACCGTTCCCTGCACTCCTCCGACTCCGCTCGTCTGGGCGGAGAGGGACAGTGAGCAGAGCAGAGCCGCCGCTGCCATCAAGATTTTTTTTATCATATAATTCTGTATTTATTGTTTCAACAATATCTGTCTCAGGTCATCTTGTATCAGCCATTTCTCAAAGGCGGTTTCAAACAGCCCGAGCAGGCGGATCCGCCCCGTCACTTCCCCACCACTATATAGGTCGGATAGTGGTCGCTGTAGCCTCCGATGAAAGCCCCGTTGGAGAAAGTTCTGAACGGATAGCCCTTGTACTGCCCTTTCTGGGTGGTCATCCACGGCCGCTTGAACACCACTCCGTAGTACTCCCTGCCGTGGTTCTTGGTCACCGGCTGAATCTTCAGACCCCCGTCCGGGGCGCAGGCGAGATTCCGGTTCACCAGCTGCAGGTCGTAGATGCTCCACACACCCTGGTAGCAGAGAGAGCCGTAGCCGGCCTTGAGCATCGAAATGTAAGGCGAGAAGAAGTCCTCCGGAGTGACGTCCGCAAGACTCTCCCGTCCGTGGAGATACTTCACCATCGATTCGTCGGTCGGGTTGTCGTTCATATCGCCCATCACCACAATCTTGATTCCCGGCCATTTCTCCTCCATCCCACGGGAGTGATTGTATATGATTTCAGCGCCCCGGTTTCTGAGGTTGCCACCCTTGCCGCCGACGCGGGACGGAAGGTGAGCGACATAGAATGCGAAATGTTCCCCGGCTATGAGTCCGTGGGCCATAAGTATGTCACGGGTCTTGAAATAACTCGTGTCGACGTCGGAGAAATCTATGTCGGAGTTGAAGTCGAAAGGGATGGACTCGCTGTCGATGAGCGTGAACTGCTCCGGCTTGTAGAGCAGGGCCACGTCCACTCCGCGGCGGTCGGGGCTGTCGTAGTGGACAATCTGGTAGTTCGCCTCGGCGATTTCGCTCTGGCTCACAAGGTCTTCGATGACGAGACGGTTCTCAATCTCGGATATGCCGAGGACGGTGTGCCAGCGGCGGTTGTTGTCTGCCATCGCGCGGATGACCGTGGCGAGATTGTGCAGTTTCTTCTCGTACTTCGCCTGCGTCCATTTGTTCTTGCCTTCCGGAAGGAATTCGTTGTCGTTTTTCACCGGGTCGTCGTAGATGTCGAAGAGGTTTTCGAGATTATAGAACCCTATGACATAGTTCTGACCTGTCTTCTGTGCGAAAGTCGAAACCGACAGCAGGAGCAGAAGTGCGGTGACTGTAATTATTCGTTTCATATCTTGTGTTTATCGTTCTGTGTCAAGTGCGGAGCAGTGTCCATGCCGCCGGGATCAAATAGGCCACAGGTTTTCAGACGGAGCCCTCGCCTCGATTTTGGCGGCCTCGGCCTCTCCCACTTTCGCTGGAAGGTTCACGAAAAGGTCTATCCCGATTTTCTCCTCAAGTTCGTCAATTGACATCATATCCGAGCGGGTGATTGAGCCGCTGCGGGCCTCGTGCTTGAGCCACACCGCGCAGCCGGAATAGCCATAGGCTGAACTGTAGTGCAGCAGAGCCTTATAGTAGGAAGACGGAACCGTGATGCTGTGCCCGCCCCTGTCGGTGACGGAGCCGCAGCCGGAGCCGATGGTGCAGCCGGTGACGACATAGAGGGTGTCGGCTTTCTTGGACCAGTCACGCACCGTGTTCTCAAGGCTCACCCAGACTTTCTGGTTGAAGCCGCTGAGCTGCGGCGTGACATTGGTCGCATAGTAGGTCTGCGCATTGGAGTTGCCTATGTAACGGTCGGCGGAGGGAATCTGATGTCCCCGGTCGTAGCCGGAATATCCGAAGCCGCCCTCTACTATGGCCGGCTGGAGGGAGGCAGGGAGAAACGGGTCGAACGCCCAGGGGTCCTTGGACGGGCGGCTGCCGCTGCTGTTGTAGCCGGAGTTGAGAGGGTAGGCCACCCAGATTGCGAGGTAGTCGCCCTGACTCCAGTACAGGGAGTAGTTCCGCTGACGGCTGCCGTTCACGGTCATATTGTGCCAGATGTATTTCAGGCCGTCATCCGCCTTGGTCTCGGGCAGTTCAAGCCAGCCGAAGGGGCTTGCATCGGCGTAGCCGCCGTCCTTGGTCGTCAGAGAGGAATCGTCGGCCACATTCTGGACCAAAGTGCAGCTCGCCTGCTGCGAACCGGAGACGAGCACGACGGAAAGTGTTCTCAACTCTTCGCCGCTGTTCCTGTCATAGTTCAGGATGACATTGCCCTTGTTCCCCTTTCCGGAGACAGTCTTGTCCGTGCCGTCAGCCCCGAAACTCGCCCAGTCCCCGGCCTCGCCGAAATCCAGGGTGAGTGTCCACTCGCCGGACGCCTTCACGACGACAAAGGTGCTCCCCTTTTCTTCCGTGGCATAGGAACTCTTGAGCGACACGGAAATGCCGCCGTCATTCTCTGTCTTGTCAAGTTTCTCAAGCAGGTCGCAGGACGCGGCAAGAAGCAGGAGCATCAGCATCGCCGACAACCGGCACAATGACTTCATCTGGATGTGTTTCTTATTTGTGAGTTAAGGGAAGCCCGCCTTCCGGCGGGTTTCCCTTAGATGTCAGATTTTTAAAATATAAACTATTCGTAAGAAAGTTCTATCTCAGATAAATACATTGCGCCATTATTAGAACGCAAGCCAACATATTCATAATCGCCGCTAATCTCGAGTTCAGTTGACTCGCCGTACACAATAGAACCCAACTTCGTGCCTTGTGTTGTGGAATCTTTGTACAAATCGGCTGCTGATGTATATGCGGAATTGCTTCCATATATATCCAAAGTGCGTCCTTCCGCTGTATTCTTATCCCAAGTCACAACCACTTTTCTGATTTTTCCTCCCGATGTAGTCGAAACTATCCCGGAGTTACTCTTAGAGGAGCGAAGCTGTATGGCGCCATCATTATTGGCAGAATTTCCGGCATAGACAGCCGTTGAAGCCGGAGCTGTTACTTTGGAGAAGTCCACATAGGTTGAAGCGGTGGCCGGAAACAAAGCGGCGGTCAAGACATCAACGGTAAGGCTTCCTGCGTCTACATATTTCGCCTGATTGATTGTCACGGCAACTTCACGCTCGCCAGCCGCAATGTTCGTGTCAGCCGTGGTAATCTTCACTGTTGCAGTCTTGCCATTTTCAGTGTCAGTGTTGGCTGCGAAAGAGACAGTGATTGTGGCATCACCCTCACCGGAGGTCTTGTCAATTGTGAAAGCCTCATTATCCGAAACAGCAGTCCAAGCGACACTGCTCGTGACATTGATCGTCGCGGAAGTCGCGGCGGCGGCGACATCTATCGAGGTCGGAGTCACGATGAAATATGAACTTGCGGCCTCGACTTTAGTGGAAAGGATGTTGAAATAAGTGGTGGATCCTGATTGCGACGGATAGAGATAGTAGCCGCTCACGGTTACGGGCACCCCGTCAAAGCCGGAAATGTCATCGACAGGAGATGCGATTGTCCCCCGTATTTCCGTGCCTTCAATCACGATATTATAGTTATCATAAGATGTCCCCTTGCTGATTGACAATGTGCCGGACACCTCAACATATCCGAGAGCGGTGGTGTATGAAGCGATATTGTCCTTATTCACCGCGGTGGCCTCCGGATGAGTCACCTCGGCACCGGTAGACTTCACTTCAACTGTCGGGTTTTTAATCTGCTCCGTTCCATTGTGTTCATCCTTATCGCCATCTACGGCAACTGTGTCACCGACCTTGACTTTAGCTGCGGAATCTTTCCCGTAAACAAGGTGAAGTACACCTTCTGCATCCTTCACTATGAAGGAAACCCCGGAAGCGGCGACAACAACACCTTCCACTGAGACAGTCTCCACTTCCGGAGCGTCGCCGCCGTTGATGGAGATGAGTTTGCCACCCTGGTTCATCTGTGGGGTGTTACCCTTGTAGTTGATGAGTTTGCCGCATACGACGAGGACATCCCCTTTCTTGAAAGCATTCTCATCCGTGAACTTGTCCCCATTGAAACTGTAGCACCTGAAAATGGAAAACTGATTTGTCGTCGTGCCGTCGTCAGAGATGGCGAATGTGGCATTGCCGTATTGGGTGCTGATTTCCGTAATTTCAGAAACAATACCTTTGACATACATCTCAGTAGCGGTGGTCTCTCCTGAACCGAGCTTCTTCGCGGCCTCGAGAGCCTGGGAAGCGGAATACGGCTTCTCGGCCGTGCCGTCGCCATCCTCGATTGAACCGCCGTTGCCGACCTGGGTGATCGTAAGGGCCTTCTTCACGATTGAGCAGCGGAAAGTGATTGCTGCGGATCTTTTCACTCCGGAATTTTCCTTGACGGTGACTTCGATTTCAGCCGAGCCGTCGCCGCTTTCCTGACTCAGCGCGAGCCACTCCGCCGCATCCTCATCAATTCCATCAATCTCCCACGCCTGATTTGCTTCGACCTTGACGGTCTTTGTCCCGGCAGCCGCCTCGAACTCAAGTTCCGAAGGGTCGAGTTTCAGCGAAGGCTTGCTGTCCGACTCATCCTTCTTGCAGCCAGTTGCAGCCACTGTGGCCACTGCAAGTAACGAAAGAAACAAATGTTTGATTTTCATTTTGTTATGTGTTTATTGGTTTTGCGCACGATTTGCACGACAAAAATACTTAAACTTCCGTCAATTTCAAAGTCCGCACATCAAAATTTCACTTTTCCGTAACATTTCCGGGGATTCCTGCTTTACACAAGTCCGGAGAAGCCCATGAAAGCCATCGCCATGATGCTGGCCGTGATGAGCGCGATAGGGATGCCCCTGAAGGACTTCGGAATGTCGTTCAGCGCGAGATTCTCACGGATGCCGGCGAAGAGAATCATCGCAAGACCGTAGCCGAGAGAGGTGGAAAGCGCATAGACAAGCGACTCCGCAAGGTTCAGCATATGGGGCTCACCCCCGAATGTGAACTCCTTGGTGACGACAATCAGCGCGACGCCGAGCACGGCGCAGTTGGTCGTAATCAGCGGGAGGAATATTCCCAGAGCCGAATAGAGCGACGGGCTGACTTTCTTGAGCACAATCTCGACCATCTGGACGAGAGCCGCAATCACGAGAATGAACGCGATGGTCTGAAGAAAACCGATGTGGAGCGGATCAAGCACATAGACCTGAAGCAGGTAGGTGACGAGAGTCGAGAGGGTTATCACGAAGCAGACGGCTCCGGACATTCCCACCGCCGTGGAGAGCTTGTTGGAGACTCCGAGGAAGGGGCAGATGCCGAGGAACTGCGAAAGGAGGATATTGTTTACGAATATCGCCGATATGATGATGATTAAATATTCCATAATTCCGTTCTCCCCTATTTTTTAGCGGTGAGTTTTCTGAAAAGCACGATGAGGTAGCCCAGCACCATGAACGCGCCCGGAGCGAGGACGAACACGAGTATGCCGTCGCCCGGAATGAACTTCCATCCGAATGCGGAGCCGTTGCCGAGAATCTCGCGCACGAGTCCGAGAAGGGTGAGGGCGATTGTGAATCCGAACCCGATGCCTATGCCGTCGCAGGCCGACTCAAGGACAGTGTGCTTGTTGGCGAAGGCCTCGGCGCGTCCAAGCACGATGCAGTTCACCACGATGAGCGGGATGAACAGTCCGAGAGTCTCGTAAACCGCCGGTACATAGGCCTGCATCACGAACTGGAGCAGGGTCACGAATGTCGCTATGATGACGATGTATGACGGGATTCTCACCTTGTCGGGGATGAGTCCGGCCACAGCGGAAATCGCCATGTTGGAAAGGATGAGCACGAACATCGTGGCGAGTCCCATGCTCATTCCGTTGATTGCAGAGGTCGTCGTCGCCAGCGTGGGGCACATTCCGAGAAGGAGCACGAATGTCGGATTCTCCTTGACGAGACCGTTGATGATATATTTGAAATTACTCATTGCCAGTTCCTCCATTGTTTACTGATGTCGCGCCTTCGGCGGAAACTGCATCTCCGCCCTTTATCGCCTCCGAGATTGAGAGCGCGAGAGCCACGGCGTCAGTGTAGGCGCGCGAGGTGATGGTCGCGGCGGTGATCGCGTCGATGTCGCCGCCGTCCTTCTTCACCGAAAGCTTCTTCACTGACGGGTCGAAGTTCCTGAACTGGTCCGCAAACGCGGGTTCGGTGCACTTCGCGCCGAGTCCGGGAGTCTCGCTGTGAGACAGGGTCTTGGTGTTGTAGACCGTGCCGTCAGCAAGAACGCCCACCATAAGGCTCACCGGACCGCCGAATCCGCCGGCGGCGGACTTGACCGCATAGCCGAGGACATTGGAAGAGCTGTCAGCGACCTCGTAGTATGAATATTTCCGGCCGTCAAGTTCAATGATCTTCTCTTCGGAAAGCGTCGCGAACGGAGGAAGCACCTCGCCTATCGCCTCATTGAGCTTGTCGGCGTTCGCCTTCTCGATTGGAGCGGCCGTAAGGGCATAAATCCCTGCAAGAAGCGCGGAACTCACCACGCAGATGACCGTCAGGCAGACGACCATGTTCTTGAATGTAGATTGCATCGCCATGGCTTATTTCCTCCCGTATTTTTTCTGATGGAATCCTTTGTTTATCAGAGGAACCGTCATATTCATTATGAGGATGGCGAAGGAGACGCCCTCCGGATATGCCCCGTAGTAGCGGATGAGCATCGTCAGAATGCCGATGCCGATGCCGTAGACGACTCCGCCCCAGTTGCTCATCGGCGAGGTGACATAGTCCGTCGCCATGAATATAGCCCCGAGAAGCAGACCGCCGGTGAGAAGGTTGAAGGCGATGAAGTTGCCCACGCCCATCTCAGGGTTCTCGACAAACCCGAGGACAAGCGCGAAGACCGCCACAGTCGCGAGAATGGAAAGGGTGATCCACGGCTTGATGACCTTGCGACAGAGAAGATAGACGAAGCCGGCGAGCAGCGCGATTGCCGAAAGTTCTCCGGCGGAGCCGCCGCAGGTGTTGATCAGAAGCACTTTCCAGTCAAAGTTTCCGAGTGCGGATATGCCCTGCTCGTTGAGCACGCCCAGAAGTGTCGGCCCTGAAACGGCGTCAACGCTGCCGAAGACTCCTGTCGGGGTGTATGCCCAGTCGGTCATATAGACCGGGAACGAAAGGAGCAGGAAAACGCGGGCGGCGATTGCCGGATTGAAAACGTTCTGCCCGAGGCCTCCGAATGTCATCTTCACAACTCCGATTGCGATGACCGCACCGATTACGAGAACCCACCAAGGGCAGGAGACCGGAACGTTGAGCGCGAGGAGGATGCCCGTGACAACGGCTGAAAGGTCGGTTATCGAGAGCGGCTTCTTGAGCAGGAACCTGTTGATGAGATACTCGATGCCGACACAGGAAACTACGCTGACCGCCAGCAGGAGGAGTTCCTTCCAGCCGTAGAGGAGGCAGGAGAGAATCACCGCCGGCATCAGCGCGATGATCACGTCCAGCATGAGCCTCCGGGTGGAGAGCTCGCTGTGGATGTGAGGTGATGGCGATACTATCTTGTTCATATTTCTTTGTTTTCTTTGATTGACGGTCTGATTCTATGGCGGTCGGACCGTCGGGATTTCTTCACGAAAGGCCTATTTCTTCGCGGCGGCGCGTCCGCGGATTATCTTTATCACGTCGCCTTTGGCGAGACGGATGATGTCCAGCAGCGGGATGTTCGCAGGGCAGGTGTAGAGGCAGCAGCCGCACTCGATGCAGTCCTGAACCGCGTTCGCCTCAAGCTCGTCCGTCATCCCGTTCCTCGCGAGTTTGTTCAGAAGGAACGGTTCGAGTCCCATAGGGCAGGCGTCCGCGCATTTCCCGCAGCGGATGCAGTTCGACTCCGGTTTCCTCGCCGTCTGTTCTTCAGTGAGATAGAGCAGGGATGAGGAGCCTTTCACCGTGCAGGCGTCGAGGTTGGAGACTGCCTTGCCCATCATCGGACCGCCGGAAACAATCTTCGCGGCCTGTTCCGGAACACCTCCGGCATATTCCGCGATGTAGGAAAGCGGCATACCGATGCGGAAGAGGAAGTTGTGCTGACGCTCCTGTCCGAGGCAGTCGCCGGTGACGGTCATAGTGTTGGTAATCAGAGGCATATTCTTCTGCACCGCCTCATATACCGCAAGGGATGTCGCGACATTCTGAACCACCGCGCCGACATCTATCGGAAGCCCCATCGACTTCACTTCCCTCTTCATCACGGCGGCGATGAGCTGTTTCTCACCTCCCTGCGGGTATTTCTTCTTGAGAACCTGGACCTTTATTCCCTGATAATCAGCGGAAGATGCGGCAAGTTCGGAGATGGCCGCAGTCATCGCGGCAATCGCCTCGGGTTTGTTCTCCTCGATTCCGATTACGGCGGGACAGCCGCCGAGCACTTTCTTCATGAGAGCCGCGCCGATTACGATTTCACGGCTGCGCTCGATCATTATGCGGTTGTCGGAGGTGAGGTAAGGCTCGCACTCGGCCCCGTTGAGAATCAGGCAGTCGGCCTTCTTACCCGGAGGCGGGCAGAGCTTCACATGGGTCGGGAAGGTCGCGCCTCCGAGTCCCACGACTCCGTTGGACTTGATGCGGTCTATGATGAAGGCGTTGTCGGACGGGATTGCCGTCACGATGTCCTTCGAGCTGTCTATGCCGTCGGCCCAGACTTCTTCGTCAGCCACGGCTATCTCTATGTGTGTCATCCAGTTGCCTGCAAGGTCCTGACGCGGTGCAATGGACTTGACAGTTCCCGTCACCGGGGAATGCACGAATGCGGAGATGAATCCGCCCGGCTCGGCAATCACCTGTCCGGTCTTCACTTCTGCGCCGACCTCGACTACCGGCTTCGCCGGAGCGCCGAGATGCTGCGCCATGGAGACCCAGACGGTTTTCGGAAGAGGCAGAACCTCAATTTTGCAGGATGCAGAAATCTTGCTGTCGTTCGGGTGTACGCCGCCGATGCCGAATGTTATCTTCTTGCTCATTGCTTCTCCTCCTTTACAACTTTTTCTTCAACAACGGTTTCAGCCGGCTTAGCAGGTGCTGCCGCCGGCTTAGGCTCGGCCTTCACCGCCGGCTTCGGGAAATTGACATCGTGGATGGCTCCCGTAGGGCACTCCAGCACGCATTTGCGGCAAAGCTTGCACTTGGTGAAATCTATGTAGGCGAGATTGTTTTCGACCGTGATGGCATCGTGAGGGCAGACTTTCGCGCACTTTCCGCAGCCTATGCAGGCGGCCTTGCAGGCCTTGCGCGCCACGGCGCCCTTGTCTTTGTTGACGCAGGAGACGAAGACTCGCATGTTGCGCGGGCCCTTGTTCCTCAGCTCGATGATGTTCTTCGGGCAAGCCTTCACGCACGCCCCGCAGGCGGTGCACTTGTCCTGATCCACCTCCGGAAGTCCGGTTTCGGGATTCATGTGAATCGCGTCGAACTGGCAGGCGGCGACGCAGTCGCCGCAGCCGAGACAGCCGTAGGAGCAGCCCGTGTCCCCGCTGTAGAGGGAGGCCTTCACCCGACAGGACTGCACGCCATCATAGAGGCTGGTCTTCGGGCGGTTGGCGCAGCTTCCGTTGCAGCGCACCACTGCCACCATCGGTGCTTTCTCCGCCACGGTCATTCCGAGAATGGCGGCGACCTTCTTCATGGTCTCGTTCCCGCCGACCGGGCAGTAGTTGTTGTCGAGGTTCTCCGCCCCGACGCAGGATGTCGCGAACGCCCGGCAGCCGGCGAATCCGCAGCCGCCGCAGTTCGCTCCCGGCATCACGGCCTCAACCTCGTCTATCCTCGGATCTTCCTCGACCTTGAATTTCTTGGCCACAAGGAAAATCGAGACCGAAAGCAGCAGACCGAGGGCGGTGATGACGGCAATAGTCCAAATAATCGTGTTTACCATATTTATATATAACTTTTTATGTCAGTCTTTTATGTAAAAGACGAATTCATTCCGGAGCCTGTCACGCAACAGCCAGACAATCAGGTAGTAGAGAGCCACTCCGGCGATTGCGGAAAGTCCGGTCAGCACTTCGTTAGCGATAACGGGGGACAAAGATAACACTAAAATCATTAAGATTATCAAAGGAATCACATAAGATATCCACACGGCTTTCAACCCCATGGTCTGCTTGAGGGCGACATTGACCCTGTCACCGACTTTGCGCTCGCTGTAGGGGTCGGTCGGAAGCATCACGACCTTGCTCTCCTCCTCCGAGAAGCCGCAGAGCCCCTTCGCATGGCACTGCGAGCAGGCGGATGAGCTTATTATCTCGACGGAGGTGAAGTCCGGGGTAATCTCGACTATGCGCCCCTCGTGATATATTTCCTTTTTCCTGTCCATATCTTTCTCATTCATATCCTTTCGTCCCATATCCCTTCGTCCGTCATATCCTTTCGTCCCATATCCCTTCATCCATATCCCTTCATCCATATCCCTTCGTCCGTCATATCCGTCTCATTCATATGAATCCGGCATTCCTCTGTCCACGTTTCACCGCGACAGGCTCACCATCGACGAAAACGGATGGGCCAGACCAGAATATGAAACCATCCGCCCGGCGGCCTTCCCGACAAGGAGCGGAGCCTCGAAATAGACCGGAAGCCTGTTCTCGTCGTCGGAAATGTATATCGTCATGTCCGTGTCGCTCCGGAAAACCTCGCCCGCAAGCAGCCGTGCGCTGAACTTTATCACGTTTATGAGTCCGAGTCCCTTCACATTGATGGTTTCACGGCCGTGGAGTATGAAATGGACATTGTACACGTCATCGTCAATCGCGAAGGTCATCGGGTAGCGGACTTCGGGGGTGACGACGCCCATATTCATGTTCCGGGCGAGAAAGAACAGCGCCGGAAGGTCATAGGTGCAGCGGTCGAGAGGAAGTTCAAGGTTGCGCCGCCCGCTTGAGGTCGAATAGACGTCAGCGACGATTACCGAGCGCTCCCAATCATAGAAATAGGTGTTGAGTGCGGTGTATCTCCCCTCGTTGGTGTCGCGGGTGAATTTCAGAGGACGGATGCCGTCGCGGGAGAACCAGGAGTCGAACTGCTCACGGACACGGAACACGAGGTCGAAGAGCCTTGTGGTGCGGCCTGAAACATCGCAGTGGAAGGCGGGGATGCCGTTGAAGTCGACCGTATCAAGTTTCACGGTGGCGGTGCCGACATCGGAGTTTATTATGCCCCAGTTGTAGTGCAGCACGAAGGACAGGGTCTCCCCCGCTCTGAACGCGAGGCTGTCCTGGGCGAGGCTTCCCACGGGGATGCAGCCCGTGCGGTTCTCAACGGCCGTACTGTCGGGGGCATCTGACAAGACCTCAGCGGGGGCACCCATCAGGACCGCGTCGGGGGCATCTGACAAGACCCCAGCGGAACCGGCCGCCGAGGCGAGGAGAAAAATTCCGAGGATGTGAAGGGCTGCCTTCATGCCGCGACTCAGAAGCTGTTTTGAATTTACGGATTCTCAGAATCCGGTGTCGGCAAATTCGTTTCCACCGTCAAAGCCGCCCGACATTCCCGAACCCGGGAAACCGCCCGGAGGCGCCTGCGGAGGGAAACCGCCGGGGGCCGCTTCGCGGTTCATCGCCGAGCCGACACTCTCGGCAAGGTTGTAGGTGCTGTCGCTCTCATCGACGAAGCGGACTTCCTCGTGATGGAAGCGCAGAGGAATGTCGGCGATTTCGCCGTTGCGGTGCTTGGCTATGATGAGCTGGGTCGCGCCGACTTCTTCGGCGGAAGGAGCCATCCCCTGATAGTCAAGACGATGGATGAAAAGCACCATGTCCGCGTCCTGCTCGATGGAACCCGACTCGCGGAGGTCGCTCAATTGAGGTCTGCGCCGGCTTCCGTCCCGCATTTCGGACTGGCGGGAAAGCTGGGAGAGCGCTATGATGGGAATCTGCATCTCCTTGGCCGTAGCCTTGAGGGTACGCGAAATCGCCGCGACTTCCTGCTCGCGCATCCCCCGGAGTTCTGCCGGACCCTGCATCAGCTGGAGGTAATCGACGACGACCATTTTCACTCCTTTCTGGCTCACGAGCCGCTTCACCTTGGAACGGAACTCGTTCACGGGAAGCGACGGAGTGTCGTCTATGTAGAGCGGGGCCTTGGCAAGTTCGGCGAGCTGGGTCTCAAGCTGTGTCCATTCGTAGGGTTCGAGCCGCACTCCGCCCCTGATTTTCGCCGCGTCGATGCGTGATTCGGAGGTCATCAGACGCTTGGCGAGCTGGATTGTAGGCATTTCAAGGGAGAAAATCGCCACCGGGACGTGGAACTGCACCGCTGCGTTGCGAGCGACATTCAGCACGAACGCCGTCTTACCGACGGAAGGGCGCGCGGCAAGGATGATGAGATCCGAAGGCTGCCAGCCCTGAGTAATCTTGTCCAGGGAAGCGAATCCTGAAGGCACGCCGCTGAGTCCCGGATGCTCCTGGGCATTCTGGAGGGCCTCCATCGCCTCGTTGATGGCACTGCCGATGAGCTGCGCCTCTTTCTTGACATTGTTCTGTATGGCCTTGAACACCTCCGTCTGGGCCATGTCCATCAGCTCCTCGACATTGACCGACTCCTTGTAGGCAGTCTGGAGCACCTTATAGGCCGCAGTGATGAGCTCCCGCTGGATGTTCTTTTCCTTGAGCACCTTGATGTTGTACTCGATGTTGGCAGCGGAGGCGACGCGCATGGAAAGCTGAACCAGCGCCGGAGCGCCGCCCACAGCGTCGAAGTTTTCCTGAAACCTGAGCTTCTGGGAGACGGAAATGACGTCAAGCGTGACGTGCTCGTTCACAAGAGCGGTCATGGCCTCGAAAATCATCCTGTTCTTCTTGGAGTAGAAGCACTCGGGAGTCAGTTCACCCATAGCCTCATCGACACAGTTGGGTTCAATCAGCAGCGCTCCGAGGACAGCCTCTTCGACATCAAGAGCCTGAGGCGGTTTGTTTCCCATCTCAAGCCCTAAATTGTCAAGATTGATGTCTGAAGCCCTGCGTCTGCCGGTTTTAGGTTTCCGCTCTTCAGCCATAGTATGTAAGTCTAAAAATCCTAATTTTCAAAATCCGGATTCACCAGAATCCTTCCGCAATATTCGCAGATGATGAGTTTTCTGTTGGAAGCGATGTCAATCAGCTTCTGCGGAGAGACGGTGTTGAAGCAGCCGCCGCAGGAGTTGCCGTCATAGACTCCGACTACGGCAAGGTGGTTGTGGCAGCTCTCGCGTATGCGTTCGTAGGCGCTCATCGTCCTCGCGTCAATCTTTGCGGCGCAGGCGCTCCTCTTCGCCTGAAGAGCGGCCTCGTCCTTCGCTGTGGATTCCACGATGGAGGCAAGTTCGTCCTTCTTCGCGGCGAGGTCGTCATTGCGCACGGCAATCCTCTCCTTTATGAACTCGAGGTCAGCCTTCTTGTCCGCGATTCTCTCCTTCGCCTCGCCGATGTTCTTCTCGGCAATCTGGCGGAGCAGTTCCTGATTCTCTATCTCCTTGTTGATGGAGTCGTACTCGCGGCTGTTGGAAATGTTGTCGAGCTGCGAACGGTACTTCTCAATCTGCATGTCGCACTCCACGATATTGTGCTTGTTCTCGGCGATGCCTCTCGTGAACTCCTCAATCAGCTCTGTCGCATGGGCGGACTTGGCCTTGAGTTCGGCAAGCTCATTCTCAAGCCTCTCGACCTCCATCGGAAGCTCGCCCCGGAGCTGGACAATCCTGTCAATCGCGCAGTCGGTCTGCTGAAGTTCATAGAGAGCCTTCAACTTCTCCCCGACGCTGATGTCCGAATCCGCGAAGTTCTTCCGGATTGACACGAATGTCTCGTGACGGTCAATCGGAGTCTCGATTTTCTTTGTTTTCTTTGTTGTAGCCATATCGCTTAGAAATAATATATCGGGTTGGTGTAATCAAGCCGCGTGAGGCGGACTGCAAAGGTATGAAAATTTTTCCGAATCAAGGAAAATAAAATATCAACAATATCCGCTTCACTTTCATAATGTCCGACATCCATGATGACGAAGCCTTCGGGGGTGAAGAAATGGTGATATGATATGTCTCCGCAGAGATAGAGCTGCGCTCCCGCAGAGCGGGCCTTCGCAATCAGCGAAGATCCCGAGCCGCCGCAGGCCGCGATGCGGCTCACCATAAGCCCCGGCCACAGTTTCGACGATTTCACGACCGGGATGCGGAACGCCTCCTTCACGATTTTCACCGCCTCCTCCGCCGGCACCGGTTCCGGGAGACTGCCGATGACTCCAAGCCCGTACTCATGCTCCGGAGAGGAAACCGCCCCGTCGGGGTCGAGAATCGAGACATCCTCAAGGGAGAGCCGGCGCGCCATCGCCCAGCTGACCCCGCCGACGACCTTGTCCGCGCTCGTGTGGGCGGAATAGACGGAGATTCCCGCCCGGACGGCCTTCATCACGGCGAGTCCGGTCAAATCGTCCGGGGTTATCTTCTTCAGGCCGCCGAAAATCAGCGGATGATGCGTCACGATGAGATTGGCCCCGCATTCCGCCGCCTCATCCACAAGTTCGGGGGTGCAGTCGAAGCCCACGAGCACGCCCGTCACCTCCGCATTCTCGTCCCCGACGCAGAGTCCGCTGTTGTCCCAGCTTTCCTGAATGTTCTCCGGGGCGAATCCGCGGATCACGTCAATCACATCGCGGACCGTAACCGGCCCCCCGTTTTCATTTTTCGTATACATATGTTCCCGTTTATCAAATGACCTTTCAAATTCCGGAGGGGGATGCGTTGAAAGGATGAGGCACAACGCAGCGGTCCGCCTTTCAGCGCATCCCTTCAGATATTTCCACGAGCTGCTCCCGTATGGACAGCAGCGACTCCACGACACGGAATTTCCGCTCCGCGCCCTTTCTGTCCTCGACAATGCGCTTCGTCGCGCCCTCGATGGTCAGCCGCTCGGTCTTGAGGAGAAATTGAATCAGCCGGAGGGTTTCTATGTCCTCCGGTTTGTAGATTCTGTTGCCCTTGGCATTGCGCTGAGGACGCAGGAACTTTGGGAACGAGTCGCTCCAGAACCTGACCGTGGAGGTGTTCTCCCCGAGTTCACGGGCGACCTCGCCTATCGTGTAACATATCTTCTCCATATCGTCCATATTTGGTTAAGTAATTCTCGCTTCGCCCGAGAAGAGGGGTCAATCCATTGACTGTTTGGTATTTGTGGAAACCACCATCATATTGAACCATTCTTCAGGACCGACGGATGCGAAAAAATGGTTCACCGGGTTGAGCACCACGGTGTCGCGGCGCACCTCGTAGTGGAGATGCGGGGCGTAGGCGTTGCCGGAGATTCCGACGCGGCCGATGACAGCGGACCTGCGCACACGCGCCCCCTTGCGGACATTGATTGCGGCGAGGTGGGCATATCTCGTCGTGTAGCCGCCCACGTGGGTGATTCCCACCACATTGCCCTGCCCTTTCATCGAACGGACCACCTCGGTCACAATCCCGTCGGCGGCGGCCAGCACGGGGACATCGGCCTCGGCGATGATGTCAAGCCCGTCGTGCGGGGTCTCCACCTTGTAGTAGGGATTTATCTTGTCGCCGACGGAGGCTCCGGTCTGCGCATAGGACAGCGGTTCTATGGGAGCGTGCATCGGTGGAATCACCGCGCCTTCCGCCGAGACGGCCGCAAGCGCCCGCTTCATGTTTTCCTCGATGCGCCCGGCCTTCGCCCACAAAGTGTCGGTCTTGATTGCGGCATATTTCTCGATTTCCGTGTCCGGGATGGTGTCGAGACCCCCGAGAAAGGCGAGCGAGGAGCTGAGGTCAAGTTCAGGGGAATCAGTGAGGAAAATCTCACGGTAAATCTGGTTGTCGCGTTCGGAAAGCGACTGTATCTCGGCGGAAAGCATCGCGGACTTCTCCTGAAGAGCCGGGAGCTGCGATTCGTAGGCCCGGTTCTGCTCCTTCAGAGCCGCCTCGGTCTTTGTGTTGAAGCAGAGCGAAAACACGAGGTAGAAGACTACGGTGAGGGAGACCGAGAGCAGGACAAACGACAGGAATCCTCCACCTAACTTCTTGAGAGTCAGGCGTTCTTTCCTCATGTCGAGACTGTCCCTGTCAAATTCGTATCTTTTCTTCATCTTTTCCTGTGTGTCGGGTGTATGACGACGCGCTGCGCGGCGGATTCGGTGACCTGGGCCATGGTGGCATATTCCTCCGGTGTCATGTCGAGGTCCATATAGTTCATCGGATTGGTCGGACGGCCCTTGTATATCACTTCATAATGAAGATGAGGCCCGGTCGATTTTCCAGAGTTCCCGATATTTCCGATGTTCTCACCCCGCTTGATTCTCATTCCTTCGGCGACATTCACGAAACTCAGGTGGGCATAGCGCGTCTTGTAGCCGAAACCGTGGTCTATGATTATCTGGTTGCCGTAGCCCCGCATGCTGAAACTGACGGATTCTACGGTTCCGTCGCCTGTCGCATAGACCGGATAGCCCACTTTGGCAGCGAAGTCCAGCCCGTGGTGGAAGGCGGGGCGGTGATATTTGGGGTCAATCCTCCCTCCGAAACGGCTCGACAGGTGATATTGCTTCCTGTCGGGGTTGATTGGCGGGATGACGGGCACGGACGCGGCCATATTCCCGGCCTGCTTCGCCAGACGACCCACCTCGTCGTAGGACTTGGACTGGATGTAGGCCTTCTTCAGGAGCATGTCTGTGCGCACGACCGCGTTGCGGAAACCGGCATTGTAACCGGAATCGTCAAGCCAGAGGTAGCGGTTCGCCCCGGAAAAGCCGGCATTCCTGACCTCGGGAGCTATACGGCTCATTCCCAGCACCGTGCGGTAGATGTCATTGTCCCTCATCTGGAGGACGGTGAGTCTTTCGTCATATTCCCGAAGCCCCGTCCCGAGCAGTTCCACCTGCGAGAGCAGCTCCGCGTTCTTTTTCTTGAGCAGCTGGGTCTTGGGCAGTTCTATTTTCAGAGCCCCGGTCAGAAGCCAGAGATTGAAGACCGCCGTGAGACTGCTCAGCACAATCAGCAGAACGACGCGGAACACCCTCCTCTTCGCGTAGTCTTTATCCACTTCGTAGGAGAGCGTCTCCGAGTTGAAAACATATTTTTTGAACCGCGACATCGTGCAAATATAGTGCTTTTTGCCAAATTTGTTGTACTTTTGCGGGTTAAAATGTTCCGGAGGCGCGTGGCGCCGTCCCGACAGAATCGAACCGGAGAACGTCCGGAATCTGATTCGGGGGACATCCGGAAACTGTAAAAATAAAGATTGAGAATACATGATGACTTCCAAAGAGATCCGCAAGGCCTATCTCGACTTTTTCGCTTCAAAAGGGCACACGATTGTGCCGTCCGCACCCATGGTCGTGAAGAACGACCCGACACTGATGTTCACCAACGCCGGAATGAACCAGTTCAAGGACTGGCTGCTCGGCAACAGCCCCGCGCCGTTCCCGCGAGCGACGGACAGCCAGAAGTGTCTGAGAGTCAGCGGAAAGCACAATGACCTTGAGGAGGTCGGTCACGACACCTACCACCACACGATGTTCGAGATGCTCGGAAACTGGAGCTTCGGAGACTACTTCAAGAACGAGGCGATTGACTGGGCTTGGGAACTCCTGACCGAAGTCTACAGGATTGACAAGGAGAGACTTTACGCGACAGTCTTCGAAGGCTCGGCCGAGGACGGAACATCGCTCGACACGGAGGCCCGCGACCGCTGGCTCACCCACCTGCCGGCCGACAGGGTGCTGCTCGGAAACAAGCACGACAACTTCTGGGAAATGGGCGACACGGGCCCCTGCGGGCCATGCTCGGAGATTCACGTGGACCTTCGCGACGACGAAGAGCGCAAGGCGGTTCCCGGTGCGGAACTCGTGAACAAGGGACACCATCTCGTGATTGAAATCTGGAACCTCGTGTTCATGCAGTACAACCGCAAGGCCGACGGCTCTCTCGAACTCCTGCCGCACAGGAATGTGGACACGGGAATGGGCTTCGAGCGCCTCTGCATGACGCTGCAGGGCAAGCAGAGCAACTACGACACCGACGTTTTCACCGGGATGATCCACAGAATCGAGGAGCTTTCGGGAAAGAAATACGGGGTTGAAGAGAAGACGGACATCGCGATGCGGGTGATTGCCGACCACATCCGCGCAATCTCGTTCTCCATCGCAGACGGCCAGCTCCCTTCAAATGTGAAAGCCGGCTATGTCATCCGGCGCATACTCCGCCGCGCAGTGCGCTACGGCTACACTTTCCTCGGCTTCAGCGAGCCGTTCCTCTGCCGCCTCGTCGGTCAGCTCGTGGACGACATGGGCGAGTTCTACCCTGAAATCGCGCTCCAGCAGACGCTCATCGAGAAAGTGATAAAGGAGGAGGAACTCGCGTTCCTGCGCACTCTCGACAGGGGCATCAAGCTGATTGACAGCATCATGGAGAAATGTGCGGACACGAAGGTCATCACCGGCGGGGACGCTTTCACGCTCTACGACACCTTCGGTTTCCCGATTGACCTGAGCGAACTCATAGCCTCCGAAAAGGGATATGCCATTGACCTTGAAGGATTCGAGGCTGAGCTTAAGAAACAGAAGGACAGGGCGCGCAACGCCACGGCCAACGAGTTCGGCGACTGGATTGAGTTCCACCACTGCGACAGCGTGGAGTTCCTCGGCTACGATTTCACGGAGATTGACGGTGCGCTGCTCGCTCGCCACAGGACCGTGAAACAGAAGAACAGGGAGATGATTCAGCTCGTCTTCGACCGCACTCCGTTCTACGGTGAGATGGGCGGTCAGGTCGGAGACACGGGATATATAGAGTCCGAAAACGGCGAAAGGGTGAAGATTCTCGACACGGTGAAGGAGAACAACCTCACGATTCACATCGCCGAAAAACTTCCGACGGACTGCGGCGGCAGCTTCCGCCTTGTCGTTGACGCCGCCCGCAGAAGACGGATAGAGAAGAACCACAGCTGCACCCACCTGCTCCATCAGGCTCTCCGCGAGATTCTCGGGACGCATGTCGAGCAGAAGGGTTCGTTCGTGAACGATGATTATTTCCGCTTCGACTTCTCGCATTTTGAAAAGCTCGGCGATGAGCAGATCGACAAGGTGGAGAAGAGGGTCAACGAACTGATCCGCTGCAATTTCCCGCTCATCGAAAAGAGAGACGGGACCATGGAGGACGCGAAGGCTGCCGGCGCGATGGCGCTGTTCGGTGAAAAATACGGAGACCGCGTCCGCATCGTGCGTTTCGGGGATTCCGTGGAACTCTGCGGAGGCTGCCACACCTCGGCCACCGGCAACATAGGCTTCTTCAAGATTGTTTCGGAGAGCGCCATCGCGGCCGGAATGAGGAGAATCGAGGCCAAGACCGGTCTTGCGGCTGAAAATGTGGTTGACGCGATGGAGAACGCCCTGCATGCGGCCAAGGCGCTGTTCAACAATGTTCCCGACCTCGCCGCAGCCATCCACAGGCTCATCGACGAGAACGAAGGCTTCAAGAAGGAGATTGAGAACATAGCGAAGGAAAAGGCCGCGGCGTTCAAGAGGGTTCTGCTCGACAGCGCGAAAGATGTCAACGGAGTGAAGGTTGTGGTACTGAGAAAGGGCGCTGACCCTGCGATGCTGAAGAATGCGGCGTTCATGCTCCAGAAGGAGGCCGAGAACCTCGCCGTACTCGCGGCATATGAGCACGAGGGCAAGCCTCAGCTGCTCGTGATGTACTCCGCAGACCTCGTCGCCAAGGGGCACAACGCCGGCAACGACGTGCGCGCCGCAGCCAAGGCGATACTCGGCGGCGGAGGCGGCCAGCCGGGTCTCGCCACCGCAGGCGGCAAAAACGCCGCAGGTCTCGACGAAGCGATTGAAATCCTCCTTGGCAACATCAAGTAATCTTTAAGCATAAAATAAGTTGAACGATAAAGAGAGTTCAGGTATTTTTATAAACAACTGAAAGAAAGGGATTTGATAAAGAGATGAAGAACAAGGCGCACGAGGAGTTGAAACCGCAGCAACCTCACGGTTGTGAGGATTTCGACGACGAGCGCAACGCAGTTATTCGCTCTTTTGCAAATCCCGCCAAAAGATGAAGAAACTCGACCGGTTCATACTGAAGTCCTTCGTGATGCCCTTCATCGCAATCCTCCTGATTGTGATATTCATCCTCATGATGCAGTTCCTCTGGCTCTACATCGACGAACTCGTGGGCAAGGGCTTGAGCATGAAGGTCATACTCGAGTTCATGATGTGGGGGGCATGCACGCTGCTGCCGCTCTCCCTGCCGCTCGCGACACTGCTGTCGTCCATGATGACGCTCGGCAACTTCGCGGAAAGCAATGAACTTCTGGCGATGAAGTCGGCGGGCATATCCCTCTCCCGGGTGCTCCTGCCGGTGGGCACGGTATGCTTCATCATAAGCATAGGAGCATTCTTCATCGCGGACGACCTGATTCCGGTGGCATATAACCAGATTTACACTCTCCGCGAGGACATAGGAAAGACGAAGGAGGAGATCAAGATTCCGACAGGCACGTTCTACGACGGCATAGAAGGATATATCCTCCGGGTCGAGGAACGCGACGACAAGACGGGAGTGATGCACCATGTGATGGTCTACAACCACACGGGGCACAAGGGAAACACGAGCGTGACTGTGGCGGATTCGGCGAAGATGACCATGTCCAAGGACAAGAGCTACCTCATTTTCTCGCTCTACAGCGGCTCCAACTTCGAGGAAAGCAACTCGAAGAAGTACCGCGACACCACGCTCCAGCTCCAGAAAATCGAGTTCGAGCGGCAGCAGATAATCATCCCGCTTGAAAACTACGCCTTCCACAAGTCCGACTCCGCGAGATACGGAGACCAGGTCAAATCCATGAGCCTCAGGGAACTGAACCACGGGAAGGACTCAATCGGCGGCATCAACGAGGCGGCCCGTGCTGAAAACATCAAGTCCGTGAACGGCTACCGCTCCGGGCTGAGGTACCACAGCCAGCTGGACTCCTCCTCGCGGGCGAGAATCACGACACCGTTCACGGCGGAGAACATCGGGCGGTTCGACGACATAGACAATGAGATACAGGCGGTCGAGAACGCAATCCGGAAGGCGGAGGATCTCCAGAGCACGCTCACGATGTACGCGAGCGACACGGGCTACCACACGAGGATTCTGAGGAATATCGACATCGAAATCCTGAGCAAGTTCGCCCTCTCGCTGGCCTGCTTCATCTTCTTCCTCATCGGAGCGCCGCTCGGTGCGCTCATACGCAAGGGAGGCCTCGGCACGCCGGCAATAATCTCGGTACTCTTTTTCGTGGCATATTGGGTCATAGACATATCCGGGAAAAAACTCGCCCGCGACGGAGCGATAGACCCTTTCCTCGGAGTGTTCATCTCCAGTTACATTCTCTTCCCGACGGGCGTGTTCCTGACGTGGAAGGCGGTGAACGATTCGACGCTGTTCAACATCGACAGCACAAAGGCGAAATTCAGAAAAATCAAGGCAAAGTTTATGGGAATATTCAAAAAAACGAGAATAGTCTATATGGGTACGCCGGAATTCTCCGTGGCTCCGCTTGACAGGCTCGTGAAAAAGGGATATGATGTCGTGGGCGTGGTGACCGTCGCCGACAAGCCTTCGGGACGCGGACTCAAGATGAACGAGAGTGCGGTGAAGCAATATGCCGTGGCACACGGGATTCCGCTGCTGCAGCCGGTGTCGCTCAAGGACGAGGCTTTTCTTGAGGCGTTGAAGGCGTGGAAACCGGACCTTTTCGTGGTGGTCGCGTTCAGGCTGCTTCCGGAGTGCGTCTGGAGCATTCCGAAGCTCGGGACTTTCAATCTCCATGCGGCCCTGCTTCCGCAGTACCGGGGCGCCGCCCCCATCAACTGGGCGGTCATCAACGGCGAGAACATGACGGGAGTCACCACATTCATGATTGACGCGGGAATGGACACGGGCAAAATCATGTACCGTGAGCAGTGCCCCATCCTTCCGACCGACACGGCGGGGGACGTTCACGACAAGCTGATGGCGCTCGGAGCCGACCTTGTGGAACAGACGGTCGAATCCATCATCGAGGGCAGCGTGGAGTTCCGCATCCAGCGCAGCTTCATCCAGGGCGCGGAGGTTCTGAAACCGGCGCCGAAGATTACAAAGGAGATGTGCCGCATCGACTGGAACCGCAGCACGGCCGAGATTTACAACCTTGTGCGCGGACTCAGCCCGCACCCTGCCGCCTACACGGAAATCCGCTGCGGAGACGGGGCTCCGGTGGCGCTCAAGATTTTCTTCGGGGAGAAACTCATCGGAGACGAGTTCAGGAAGGCTCTCGCCGCCGCAGGTGAAAGCGGCGCTTCTGATGCGGCCGGGAAGACATCAGACAGCGCCGCTCCGGGACAGATTCTGAGCGACGGGGAGACCGCTCCGGGACAGATTCTGAGCGATGGGAAGACCGCTCCGGGACGGATTCTGAGCGACGGGAAGACATTCATCGCCGTCACGACCGCCGACGGAGCTCTGTCTCTCACCGACCTGCAGCTTGCGGGGAAGAAGCGGATGGACGCGAAGAGTTTTCTGCTCGGATTCCGGGAGATTTACAACTGCCGTGTGGCGACTCCGGCGGAATCAGAAGCATGACAGCCCGGCGAAGACAAACTGACGGAATCGCGGCATAAGGCATCTGAAGCATGAAGGAAATCGTGATACTCGCCGACGGGGACTTTCCCGAGACCGGATACCCCCTCTGGCTGCTCGGAACGGCGGAGGCGGTGGTCTGCTGTGACGGGGCGCTCGTGAAGTACCTTGAATTCAGCGGTGGCAAGGCTCCGGCGGCGGTCGTCGGGGATATGGACACGCTGGCGGAGAATCTCAGGCTGAAGTACGCGGACATAATCGTGAAGTACGACGAACAGGACTACGACGACCTCGCAAAGGCCGTGAGATATTCACTGACAGCATATCCCGAAGTGGAAAGGATTCACATTCTCGGGGCGACCGGCGGCGCGGAGGATCTCACCGTGGGGAATTACGGGAATCTGATGGAGTTCGGCCGAAGCCATCCCGACATCGCCTTCGACATGATTTCCGACCACAGCACGGCATTCCCGCTCCACGACAGCGACAGTTTCGACTGCGGGGAGGGCCGCACCGTCTCCATATTCTCCCCCGACCCGGCACTGCGCATTTCCTCAAAGGGACTCGCATGGCCGCTCGACGGGGTGTGCTTCGACAACTGGTGGAAGGGCATACGCAACCGGGCCACGGAAGACCGGGTTTCACTGAAGTTCAGCCGGCCGTCGATGGCGCTGGTGATTCTCGACTGAGTCCGGCCATCCCCGTCAGGCGATGAACCACAGATATAATTATTATAGGACAAAAGAATACACATATCATTATGGAACTTGAAACATATTTTCCGAAAACCGGAGACATTGAAAAGGCCTCAGAAAAACTGCAAGAAATCCTCACCCCCACCCCGCTGCAGCTCAATCCGCATTTCTCCGCGAAATACGGCTGCGAAGTCTATCTCAAACGGGAGGATCTGCAGATGGTGCGTTCCTACAAAATCCGGGGCGCATATAACAAAATCCGCTCGATTCAGCCGGAGGTGCTCAAATACGGCATAGTCTGCGCTTCGGCGGGCAACCACGCGCAGGGAGTGGCTTTCTCCTGCAACAAGCTGAAAATCATGGGTTCGATTTATATGCCGGTGACCACCCCGAGGCAGAAAATCGAGGCCGTGAGCATGTTCGGTAAGGAATATGTGGACATAGTCCTGACGGGCGACACCTTCGACGAGGCTAACGACGCGGCGATAAAATATGCCCAGCGCAGCGGCAAGACCTTCATTCCCCCGTTCGACGACGAGAAAATCATCGAAGGGCAGGGGACGATAGGATATGAAATCACGCAGCAGTCGGACGAGCCGCTCGACTTCATCTTCATCCCAATCGGAGGAGGCGGACTGGCATCCGGAGTGGGCGCATACCTGCATCAGAAATGGCCGGAGTGCAAAATCATCGGTGTGGAGCCTGCCGGAGCGGCGAGCATGAAGGCGTCGCTTGAGGCCGGTCACGTGGTGGATCTCGAGCACATCAACAAGTTCGTGGACGGGGCTGCGGTGAAGAAGCCTGGCAAACTGACCTACGGGGTCTGCAAAGAGATTCTGGACGACATCATCCCGGTTCCGGAAGGTGCGGTCTGCACGACCATCATCGAGATGTACAACAAGAACGCGACCGTGGTGGAGCCGGCCGGAGCTCTTTCAGTGGCGGCGCTGAGGTTCTGCCCGGAAAAAATCAAGGGCAAGAAGGTCGCCTGCATCATCTCCGGAAGCAACAACGACATCACCCGCATGGAGGAAATACGCGAGCAGAGCCTTGTCTATGAGGGCCTCAAGCACTACTTCATCGTGAACTTCCCGCAGAAAGCCGGCGCGCTCCTGACCTTCATCCGCGACATCATCGGTCCGTCCGACAATCTGGTCTACATCCAGTATATCAAGAAGACCAACAAGGAGGAGGGCCCGGCGCTCATCGGAATCGAGGTGGCGGCCAAGGAGGACTACGACGCGCTAATCCGCCGCATGGAAGCCCACGGAGTCTCCTACGAGTACATCAACCAGAACAACAAGCTCTTCGAGATGCTGATTTAGAAGGGGGGGTCATTCTACGCGCATGGTGCCGGCCGGGTCGATGCGGGAGATGAACATGGACGGGAGAAGCAGGAGCAGGAGGATGGCGGCAAAGGAGAGGAGGTCTGCGGTGAGGATGAGAGACCAGTCGATGTGAATCGGGACGAAGGAGACGAAATAGTTCTCGGGATTCAGCCGCAGAAGCCGCGTATGGCTCTGCACGAGACAGAGAGTCAGGGCTATGGCGTTGCCGGCGGCCATCCCCTTGCCCACAAGAACCGCCGAACTGCGCAGAAAGACCGCCGAGATGCCTCCGTCAGTCATCCCGAGAGCCTTGAGCAGTCCTATGGTCGGGATGTGCTCAAAAAGCAGGATGAGCAGCCCCGAAATCATGTTGAAGCCGGCGACTATCGTCATCAGCACCAGAACCACCAGCACGTTGAAATCTATCAGGTTCAACCAGTCGAACAGCTGCGGGAAACTCTGCACCACGGAAGTCACCACCACCGTAGGCTCGTCCTCAGACGAATGGGCGAAGACCGCCGCCCCGATTTCAATCGCCGACTGCCTTATGAGTTCCTCGCTCCTGTACCTTTCCTTCAGGGAAATCTCAATCGCCGAGACCTCGCCTTCCCTCCATCCGTTTATGCGGCGCATGGTCGGGAGGTCGGTGTAGAGCACCAGCTTGTCATCGCCGGACAGAATCCCGTCATGGACGCTCTCCACCCGGAACTTCCGCACAACCGTCCTCTCCCCCACGAAATATGCCGGCAGGTCGTCCCCGACACTGATTTTCAGAAGCGACGCAAGCTGCGAAGGCACAGAAACGGACAGGACGGAGGAGTCGGATTTCCGATAGTCGGCGACCCCCTTGAACATCACCCCGTGAATCAGGTCTCCTTCCTTGACTATCCCCGCCCGCGAGATTGTCCCGCGCACAGACTGCACGCAGTCCAGTTTCAGGACTTCGGGCATGAACGCCGGAGAGGCCGGAATCGGGTCGGACTCGCCCATATAGTTGCTGTTCAGCGGAGTGAGTTTGACATCACCGCAGAGTTCACTCAGCCCGCCGCGGATTTCATTCCTGAAACCCGACGACACCGCGACGGACACAATCATCACGAGAAAGCTGACTGCGACACAGACCGAAGCCACCTTTCCCTTGAACTGAATCCTGCGCGATATGAATCCGACGAGCATAGTCGGCAAATATACAAAATATATTCGTGGATATAATTACAGATAGACGAGACGGGAGAGACGCTCCGGGGCGAAAATCGCCGCAGCCGCGCCGAGTATGTCCTCCGCAGTGACGGCATCTATCTTGCGGCGGACGGCATCGTCGTCCTGAACCGTCCCGAACGCGTTCAGGCTCTTGCACAGGGAGAGAGCCTGGCTCTCGCTGTTTTCTGACGAGATTGTGAGCTGACCGATGAACTGCCTTTTTGCGGCAAGGAGCTGTTCCTCGGAGAAGGGGACCGTCCTGAGCCGGAGGAGCTCTCCGTCGATTGCGCGGATGCAGTCGTCGAGCCGTTCGCGGTCGCAGCCGAAGCAGATTGCCATCACGCCGCTGTCGGCATACTGGCTGTAGTTGCATTCGACATTATAGACCCAGCCCTTTTCCTCGCGCAGGACGGAATTGAGGATTGAGTTGGTTGCCGGGCCGCCGAGGATGTTCGCCAGCAGAGAGGCGGTGATGCGCTCCTTCTCGCGGTAGAGCGACGGAGCCGTGGCCCCTATGATGCAGTTCGCCTGATGGCTGTGGCGGTTGACTGTCTTTGTGAAGACATTCCCGACAAATTCCGCCGGAATCGCCCGGACACCCTCCGGCTCCCCGCAGGCGGAGTCCGTCCTCCCCTCCCCGGGATGTCCACCGGAACAATTTCCTGAATGTTCACCGGAACAATTTTCCGAATGGTCCCCCGGACATTCCCCGGTACGCCCGCCGAAACATTCCCCGGGGTTTCCCCCGAAATACTCCCAGACCAGCCGCTCGACCAGAGCTGCCGCCTCATCTTCCGGAAGCGGCGACACGATGGCAAAGGAGATGCGCTCCGGAACGAAGAAAGTCCCGACATATCTCCGAAGCTCGTCAGGCGTGATTTTCTTTACGGACGACGATGTCCCGAGCACCCGCCCGCTGAGAGGATGACCCTCGAAAAGCAGACTTTCGAAACGGTCGTAGATGTCATCAACCGGCGAATCCTTGTAGCCGGCAATCTCGTCCATGACCACAGTCTTCTCCACTTCAATCTCGTCCTCCGGGAAAACCGCCCCCGTGGCCATCTCCATGAGCAGCCCCGCCGCCTTCTCCACATCCTCTTTGAGCACGGTGGCATGGAGGACTATCTCCTCCTTGGTCGTGTAGGCGTTCAGTTCGCCCCCGAGCTTCTCAAGATAGCCGTTTATGACAGCGGCGCTCTTGTCCTTCGTACCTTTGAACAGGGCGTGCTCGACAAAATGGGCCGTCCCGGAATGGAACTCCCCGGAAGTCTTCTCCCATGCGGTCACATTTTCCTCCCTCGTGCCGCAGCGCACGCTCAGAGCGCAGCATGCCACCCTCTTCCCCTCCTGCAGCACGGCATAGCGCAGCCCGTTTCCTGTCCTCGCACAAATCATCTTTCAGCTTCTCCCTAAATTCCGCAGCCTAAGCTGCTAAAAAAAGTTAAAAAGCCCTGATAAAGAAACCATTAGCAGGGCTTGCGTATGTCAG
>CAVDEO010000010.1:0-38237 GCA_963607915.1 bacterium | reverse complement strand
TCGGCATAGTTTTTCGCAAATTTTTCCATAATCAGCAAATAGCAAATTTCTGCACAAGTTGTTTTTTACACTTGTTTTTTATCTTTTTAACTCCACAAACCGCAAATATAGTAAAATCTGCGGGCATGTCATCCGCTGAAACTGTTTCTTTCTTCTTCTTTTTGGCGGCAGTTCCGATAAAATGTCATATCTTTGCGCGCGTATTGAACAAAAAGGATTGGAATGGAGTATTTTCTGGCAATATCGAATATCGTTCTGATTGCCGCCGTCTGCGTGATGCTGATAATGCACGGACGCGAGAAAAAAGACCTGGTTTCCGCAATGAACCGGATTCTCGGAGAACATCTTGACCCGCTGCAGAACGACCCCGTGCATCTGAGCGTCGGGGAGATTATGGATATACTGCGTGTGGAGGGCTATGTCCCCGAACGTTCAGACGAGAAGACCGTGGATTTCAGAAAGGAGGGCATCCTGTACCGCGTGTCCTACGAGTCGAACCGGATGGACCTCTGTTCCACCTTCACAATGGGGAAACTTACTTCCGAAGAAAGAGAGGATGCGTCCGAAATCTGCCGCAGCGTTTCGGAAGGCATAATCATGGCCGATGCCGTGCTTGAAGGACCGGACAGGAACGGAGACAGCGCGGTCACATTCAAAATCAGCATGATGCTGGTGTGCAGGGACGAGTTCGCCGAGTCGTTCATGGAATATCTCGACATCATCGATGAACTGCATGCCCGCTTTGTCAAGGAATATCAGGGGGATGACGACCGCGCAGATTCTTCTTCCGGGCAGTCCGACTCTCCGGATGCCGTTTCCATTCCGGTGTCTTCCCGCAGCAAGCTCCTGAACTGACCTCCGTCAAGTTGTTTCTTGACGCCTGCTGTGGCAGGAAAAGTATAAATTTGACGGAAAACTGAATAAAGGATATCCTGACTTTGGCAAAGCAGTTGTATTGTATATATATTGTTTTTAAACGGTTAAACACAAATAAATACTTATTTTTCAAACAATTAAACACAGGTAAAAGCGATGAAAAAGTTTTTTACGGTTTCGATGATGGCACTTGCGCTGGTGCTCGCATCATCATGCAACAAGGAAGAGAATTCCGCTGACAACAACGCGAAGTATGTGAACACATGGGTGGCAAAGGATCTTTCAGTCAGCCAGATTATCAAAGAGATCTCTGCCGGCGATTCGACTGTCGACGACATCATCGGTTCACTTCCGGAGGAACAGAAGAATCTGATTTTGAACCAGAAGCTCAACGCGGTTATGAAACTTGACGAAAACGGCAAGGGCAACTTCGGCCTGCACCTCGACAATAACACTTATGCGCTGTTCAAAGCCCTTTACTCATGGTATTCCGAGCAGGAAGGTGCCGAGATTCCGTCAGCGGTTTCAGAACTTGTCGCGAAGATAAAGGTCAACGACTATGTCGGTCTGTCCTTTACCTATGTCGCTGTTCCGACCGATGAAACCACGGGCAAGATTGATTTCACCGTACAGGTGGATAAAGACAAACCGGAGACATCGACTGTCGAGTATTCCAAACTCAGCGACAGCACCATTACTTTGAGCTATGAAGAAAAGGACGCAAGTACAGGCAAGACCAACAGCTTCTCCTACGACTTCAACAGCCTCGGCACGACCACCGGCATCACAGTCGGCAACTTCATTGACCTCAGCGTCCTCGCTTCACTCTTCCCGGACAGTGACGAAGAGTAGTGATTTCTCCCGAAGGTAAAATACCGAAAGGGACAAAAAGAAAAGGGAGGGTGAACAAGATGTTTTTTGTTCGCCCTCCCTTTTTCGTACCCCCGTGCGGAATCGAACCGCAACCGTCAGAACCGGAATCTGAAATTCTATCCATTAAACTACGGAGGCAAACGGACTGCAAAGATAGGAAAATTTGCTTGATTCGCACATTTTTTGCTGATATTTTCGCCTCGTCCGCGTCCATGACATGTGAAAGTCTGATGCGGGTTCAGAGTGAAATCGAGTCGTACAATAAAATCTCTCATCAAATTTTTGCGAAAACATTCGGCTTTGAATAAAAAAAAACATATCTTTGCAATCCGTTCCTGACATAGGGGATGGAAAAGCGGGTGTAGCTCAGTGGTAGAGCATCGGCTTCCCAAGCCGAGGGCCACGAGTTCGATCCTCGCCACCCGCTCGAAACGATTGACAGACGATTGTGTCAATGAAGAAAACATATCCCCGGAGTTTCACGAGCAGAGTGCCGTGTCTTCGGGGATTCGTTTTGACATGACATCACGTCAGGATGTCTCCGGTGCGATATTTTGACATGACATTTCGGCAGAACATAATGTATGACAATATGAAACGTTTATTTTTCATTGCTGCGGCGGTGATTGCCGCGCTCGTCTCCTCCTGCTGCGGGCAGAAGTATGAGACGGTCAAGAACGACCCGATGCACACGCGGATCTACACACTCGACAACGGACTCAAGGTCTATATGAGCGTGAACAGGGAGACTCCGAGAATCCAGACCTACATCGCGGTGAAGGTCGGAGGAAAGAACGACCCGGCCGAGACGACCGGACTCGCGCACTATTTCGAGCACCTGATGTTCAAGGGAACGGAGCAGTTCGGGACGAGCGACTATGCGGCCGAGAAGCCTATGCTCGATGAAATAGAGAACCTTTTCGAAGTCTATCGGAAGACCGTCGACGAGGGTGAGCGGGCGGAGATATATCACCGGATAGACTCAATCAGCTACGAAGCGTCGAAGATTGCGATTCCGAACGAATATGACAAACTCATGTCCATAATCGGAGCGGAAGGGACCAACGCATTCACCTCGACGGACGAGACCGTATATGTCGAGAACATACCTTCAAACCAGATTGAAAACTGGGCGAGGATTCAGGCGGACAGGTTCCAGCACCCGGTAATCCGAGGATTCCACACGGAACTTGAGACGATTTACGAAGAGAAGAACATGTCCCTGACCAGGGACGGGCGCAAGATGTACGAGGCCATGCTCTCGGCTCTTTTTCCGCACCATCCGTACGGGACGCAGACTGTTCTCGGGACTCAGGAGCATCTGAAGAACCCTTCAATCACCAATGTGAAGGCCTACCACAAGACCTGGTATGTGCCGAACAACATGGCAATCTGCCTTTCGGGAGACTTCGACCCGGACGAGATGCTGGCCGTAATAGAGAAATATTTCGGCGGGATGCAGCCTAATCCTGAACTTCCGAAACTCGAGTTCGAGCCTGAGACTCCGATTGCCGAGCCTGTGGTTCGTGATGTCTATGGGCTTGAGTCCGAGTATGTCTATCTCGGCTGGAGGCTTCCTGCCGCTGTCGACAAATCGAACGATGTCGCAGAAATCGCGTCTTCAATCATCTACAACGGCAAGGCCGGAATGCTCGACCTGAATGTGAACCAGCAGCAGAAGGTGCTGATGTCGGCCGGTTTCAGCAACAATATGCCTGATTACGGAATGTTTATGATGATAGGTTATCCTAAGCAGGGCCAGACTCTCGAAGAGGTCCGCGACCTGCTTCTCGAACAGGTGGCCAAGCTGCGCGAAGGTGATTTCGATGAAGAACTCATCACCGCCTCCGTCAACAATTTCAAGAAGGACTATATGGCTTCGCTCGAGGACAACTCGCAGAGGGCGATGAACTATGTCAACGCCTTCATCAACGGCGAGGACTGGGCTGACTGCGTCGGAAAGTTCGACCGCTGCTCCAAGGTCACGAAAGAGGATGTCATCGCGTGGGCGAACGAGTACCTCGGAGCGGAGAACTATGTGGAGATCAACAAGAGACAGGGCGTCGACAATAGCGTGAAGAAGATTTCGGCTCCGAAGATCACCCCGATTGTGACCAACCGCGACAGCCGGTCCGAGTTCCTTACGGAAATCCAGAACACTGAGGTCAAGCCGATTGAGCCTGTCTTTGTGGATTTCAAGAAAGAGATGTCGGAGTCAGAACTTGCCGGGGGAATCGGACTGCTCTACAAGAAGAATGAGACCAACGGCCTGTTCAGCCTCGAATATGTGTTCGACATCAACCGCGAGCAGGATCCGGAACTTGCCATCGCACTGGACTACATTTCCTACCTCGGAACGGCGACGAAGAGCCACGACGAGATTGCGAAGGAACTCTACGACCTTGCGGCCGACTACCGCTGCTCCGTGGGCAACACGAGGACTTACATCACGATGGACGGGCTCGGAGAGTCGATGGAGGACGTGATGAAAATTGTCGAGGATGTGGTTTACAACGCCGTGGGCGACGATGAGATTCTCGAAGGACTCAAGTCGGACATTATCAAGAACCGCGCTGACAACAAGCTCAGCCAGCAGTCCTGCTTCAGTGCGCTCCAGCGCTACGCGATGCTCGGAGGCGACGCCATCCGCAGAAGCACGCTCTCTGACGGGAAGATTCTCTCGCTCACTTCAGAGGAACTGCTTGCCAAGGTCCGCGGGCTTTTCGACAAGAAGCACGAAGTGGTCTATTACGGGCCGGATTCGGAGAAGTCCCTCAGGGAGACTCTCGCCGAGGTTCATGTCAAGGACAAGGTGCTTGAGGACACCGAGATTCTGTGGCCGGAGTATCTGACGACGGAGGAGAACTCCGTGGTGCTCGTGCAGTATGACGCGAAACAGCTCTACTACATCCAGAATTCCTGCGACGGCCGCTGTTTCTCTCCTGCTTCAGAACCGGGCATCGACCTCTACAACAGCTACTTCGGCGGCGGGATGAACAGCATCGTGTTCCAGGAGATGCGCGAGGCCCGCGGTCTTGCCTACTCTGCCTGGGCTTCGCTGATTTCCCCTTACTGCAAGGACGGGAAGTATTGCTACTTCGCATTCATCGCCACCCAGAACGACAAGATGAAGCAGGCCGTCGAGGCTTTTGACGACATCATCAACAATCTTCCGGAGTCCGAAGCCGCGTTCAAGATTGCCAAGGAGTCTCTCATCGCGACTCTCCGCACTTCACGCACAATCGGAATGGGTGTCCTGAACAGCTACATCAACTGCCGCGACCTCGGTCTTTCCGAGCCGCTTGACAGGGAGATTTTCGAGGCTCTCCAGAACATGACCTTTGAAGATGTGAAGGCGGTGCACTCCGAGTGGGTGAAGGACCGTCACTACACCTACGCCATCCTCGGCGACATCAAGGATCTTGACATCAAATTCCTCCGCACACTCGGGCCGGTAAGAACCGTCTCCCTTGAAGAGATTTTCGGATACTGATTCTGTAAATATGCTCCCCGGCGCTGTATGGAATCTGATGTGAATCGTCTATGTATGATAGGAGAGGCGTTTTACAGAATGTCCGGGGAGGGACTTAAACTTCTTCCGGCATGTTTTGTCTAACACCGGATTGGATACAGTATATTGTGCACAAACGGTTGTGGAGAACATTGATGTCTCCGTGAACATGTGAAGAAGACGGTACTATATATGAATGCGGCCGTTCTGGCCATGTTGCTTTCGGCGTACTCGCTTTCGGCCCAGTCAAATGGGCCGGGGGCTTTGCCCGCCGGTTCCGACCGTGTTACTTCGTCCGCCGCTTCCGACCGTGTGAAGGGGATAGACCGCTGGGCTTTTCGGGTCAATGCGCTCGAACTGCTCTGCACCGTGCCCAATCTCAATGCGGAATTTGACCTGTCGTCATCTCCCTATAACCGTTCAACACTCGGGATTACGGTCAAATACAACTGGAACACCAGACATTCCGTTCCCCCGCCCCTCGTGTTCAATATGTTTGAAATCCGTCCCGAATTCCGGTGGTGGTTCCGTCCCGCAGCAAAGGAAGGCCACAAGGCACCGGTGAAAGAGCGGGCGTTCTTCGTCGGGGCATATATTCATGGCGGAACCTATTCCATAAAGCCGGGAACCTACGGCATTCAGGGCCCACTCTGGGGCGCGGGAGTGCTCTGGGGCTATGATTTTCCGCTATATTCCTACCGCCGCTTCGCCATCGACTTTGAACTCGGAGTCGCGGCAGGTCTCGGTGTGACATCGTATGATTCCTACACGATGAACCGCAACGGCACCGACTATGTCGTCGTGCCGGAACGCTCCCGCAGCATGCATGTCTGTCCGTTTCCGATAGTTTCGGAAATCAAGGCCTGTTTCGTATTCAGGTCTCTGTCTGTCAAGGATAAATACAAAAAAGTTGATTTACAGAAACTGATTCTCAAGCAGGAGAGGGAAGAAGCGAAGAGGCTGGAGGCCGAGAGAAAGGCCGGGGAGAAGGCGGCGAAGAAGGCGGCCAAAAAGGCGGCCAAAGAGGCGGCGAAGGCGGCGGCGAAAGAGTCGGCCAAGGAGGCGGCGAAAGAGGCGGCCAAGGAGGCGGCGAAGGAGTCTTCTGGAAAGTCTCAGAACGGGTCGTCGGCGAAATCGGCGGCGGAATCTGTCGGAACGGGAGGAACTGAAAGATGATGCGCAGTTTCATATCGGTAATGGGGACAGTCTCCGGGACGGGGCGCTGCCGTGTGCCGCTGTATGCGTTCTGTATGATATGCATGGCCTCGGCGCTCGCATCATCCTGCGTGGAACTTGAACTCAAGACCGCCGGAGACGATTCCGGCGAGGCGGAGATTTCCTTCACCACGGATTGGGACGGTGTCTCTGAAATCGAGTGGCCCGATTCGGTGTTCATAGCGATGAACAAAGTCTCAGATGTCCTGAAATATGCCTTTGAAACAGACCCTTCCGGTGCCTTCTTCCCGGACGGGGATGCTGTTTCCGTGGATTCTGGCACCGTGGATTCTGGCACCGTGGATTCTGACACCGTGGATTCTGGTGTCGGAGATTCTGGCACCGTGGATTCTGGCGTCGGGGGTTCTGGCACCGTGGATTCTGGCACCGTGGATTCTGGCACCGGGGATGCCGGGGAAACGGGGGACGGAAACGGGGCGGATGACGGGAAGCCCCGCAGATATGCGGCTTACGGGAACTATGTCGTGCTGGCATACGCCTGCGACAAAACCGGCTACGAGCTTTCCGGCCCGGAGAACTTCCTGAATGACGGGGCGCTCTCCGTTCGGGATTTCCGTGCCACCGTCAGGGAACTTCCCGCCGAAGAGTTGGATGCCCTGCGGGACGGCTCCGCGCTGGACTTCAATGCCGCCTACCGTTTCATACGGATGCCGGGACCTCTCTGGACGGCCTCCCTGAGAACCGAAGTTTCCGACACCCGGGAGAATGTCTGCCGGCTTCCGATGCAGCCTATGCAGATGGAGGTGACGGTAGCGGTGAAGATAGACACAGACAGCGGAATCGGCATAGACTCAGTCGTCGCGGAACTTTCCGGAGTGCCGGCAACATTCTCACTGCTCACGGGCGAACTGGACGAAAGCGACCTTGCGCGGGTGATTTTCCGCATGGAGGCGTCTGCGGCGGGGGTGTATGAGGGCACGGCTGCAGTTCCGGGACTTTTCCCGTCCGGAAATGTCAGCCTCTGCACCGGCCCCGGAATACTCCGTCTTGCCGTCACGGCCGAAAAGGACGGGGTGAAGAAGGTGCTGCGTCCGGCGGTGAATGTCGGCGACCTGATAACTTCTGCCTCGCTCGTGGAACGGATTGCCGGTTCGGACGGCTACCGTGCGGCGAAGCGCAGCGCCCGACTCGAGGTCGGGACAGGCTTGCGGATAGGCTTGGAAAGTTTCACCGGAGGGAACGGAGGTGACGGTGTGGAGAAGTGGTTTGACAGCGATGCCGTCGATGTGGAGATTTAGGCTATGGTGCGGAAGGAAATCATATGGCTCTCAGTGCTGCTCGCGGCGGCATCCTGCACGGACAATTCCTGGCGCGGGGTCTCCGACAGCGACTACGATGACTACGACAACGGCATCCCCGTTCCTGTGGTCGTCGGGGTCGGCGATTCCGGAACTTCATACACTAAAGGAAGCGGTGCGATTGACAATGTGGATGGCCGTCCATGGAAGGACGCGAATGTCTATGTCTATGCCTTCCGTCAGGGCGGAGGGACTTTCGCCCGGACGGCGGCCGAGTCGGGAAATGATTGTCTGATAGACGCTTCCCTTGACTCCGCTTCCGAAAGGGGAGGGCGCAGGGCGTGGTTCAGCGGCACTGACGAGTATCTGACATGGGCGGATTCTGACACGGATGTCTATTACCCTTCCGGCAAGGAAACCTATGACTTCTGGGCCTATTACATCGACAATCTCCGGATTCCGGACTCTTCAGTGACACGCAGCGGCGACTTCATAAGTTTTCCGGTGACAATCGACGGAAGCACCGACCTGATGACCGGACGGGCGCAGTTCAGCGAAGAAATGTTGGACGGGACGCAGTTTACGGAGATAGAGAAGGGGATGATAAGGAAATATGCCTTCAGTTCCTACACGGCCCGCCGCAACATCAATCCTGTCCTTGAGTTCAGACATCACCTCACGCGTCTGAGATTTGAGATGTATCCAGCTTCCGAGAAGGCGAACACTGTGATTGTCAATTCGATAGAGGTGAAGTCCAGAACCTCGGGGGTCTTTACGGCCGTGAGCCGCGACGCCGATGCGACCGGTGTTGATTTCTCTGCGGACAGGAACTACAGGGCTCTGAGTCTCGCCGAGGCCGACGGTTCGCCTCTGGTGCAGAACCGCTATCACACCGAATACACGGGCGATTTCAGCGAGGCCCTCTACGAGCGTCCGCACGTGCAGGTCGGCGGGACACTGCTTGTGGCCCCGGACAGCGGATATGAAGTGGAGATTTCCATGCTCGAAGCAAAGGGGCAGGAGTACAGTACAAGCACTTCCTTCACGCTGAGTCTGTCTTCCGGATTTTCGGCCGGGAGCCAGTATGTCGTGCGTCTTGCGATATACGGAATGATGGACGTGCGTCCTTCCGTAACCCTTGAGCCTTGGGGGACGGGAGGCAGTGTGAGGTTTGACGAGGAGGACAAATACAGATAGACGGATGACGATATGAATATGACGATATGAATATGACGATATGAATATGATTCAAAATCGTTCAATATAACTCAACACATTTAAACACAAACCGTTATGAAAAAGATTTGTTTATTTGCAGCCGTTGCCTTCGCAGCGTTGGCAGGGTGCACGAAAGAAGTTCAGAACCCTTCTGAAACTCCTGAACCGCTTGACGACGGAACTCCTGTTCCGGTTCTCTTCGCGGCCGCTTCACCGAATCAGGTGCAGGTGAAGTCTGTCGGTGCGGTCGAGACGGAGTGGAATGCTCAGACGCTGAAGATTTACGGATATGACAGGACTGTCACCGACTTCACCACGGAAGCGTTCATCGACAATGTTTCCTCTACAGCTCCCGCTTCAGGCAGCAAGGGCGGCATTACCGTCACCAACGAAGCTGCGAACGGGGAGCCGTTCTACTATGTGGCCGGAAAATACTACGATTTCTACGGCTACCACATTGACGATGCCGCCACTGCCGAGCCGGTCAAGACTGCCGCTTCAGTCGCTGTTCCGTTCCAGATTGACGGTTCACAGGACCTTATGATTGCCAAGGCTGACCAGCAGACCGACATCGATGCGGCCGGTAAGACTGACGCAGTTTCCGCAGACAAGGCATACAGCGCTTTCGCGGCACGCCGCGGTGTCCAGCCGAACCTGCTCTTCAAGCACCTGCTCTCCAAATTCACCTTCGAGATTGTGGCGGGTTCAGAGTCAGGCTCGGACATCTATGTCACCGATGTGAAGATAGTTTCAAAGTACAAGGGAAATCTTGCGGTTGTCGGGGAGACTCGCGGACTCGTTGATGTCGATGCGGAGACGGCCGAGCTTTCGCTTCAGGAAAGGGGCGGGAACGGAATCCAGGCGTTGACCGAGGTCAAGCCGAACGAGTACGACGGCACGAAGACCAATGTCAAGGGCATCGGAGAGAGCCTTATGGTGATTCCTGGCGAGTCAAGCTACGAACTGCTTGTGAGCACCCGTCAGGACGGTGTCACGACGGAGATTGACCCTCAGGAGTGGACGCTTGACATCAACAACATCACCGGTGCGCCGGAAGGTGCGACTGCTTTCGAGGCCGGATATTCCTACAAGGTCACGATTGTGATTTATGGTCTTGAGGAGGTTGAGATTACTGCGGAACTTGAGGACTGGAAGGACGGCGGTTCAACCATCATAGACCCGGATTTGATCTAGCGGGTCGTGTGAAAGCTTGTCTGCTTCTTTGAATACTGAAAATCAAGAATCTGACAAAATGAAGAAGATATTCTATAATGTAATGGCTTTGACGCTGCTCGTCTCTCTTGCCGCCGGATGCGGAAAAGCCGCTCCGGCGGAGGACGAGAACGCCTGGGTGCACGATGAAAACCTTCGTGTACCGGTGCTTTTCGGGTCGGCAGCCAGTGTTGATGCGGTGACCAAGGCCATCAAGTACGGGCCTGTCACCGGCAGCGTGATGAACACCCTTGATGTCGGAATCGTGGGTGTGGCCGAAAAGGAAAGCGACGCGACACCGGTCACCTGGAGCACGGAACTCGACGGCTCCGTGCTCATCGACAATCTCGGCGTGACCACGACTTCCACTGGAGCCGTGGTGTTCTCTCCGAAGATTTACTACCCGTTCGGGAACAAGTACGCCTACTCGTTCTACAGCTACTATCCCTACACGAACTCTGACGGGGAGACCGCCTCTGTACAGGACGGGGCGTACAAGATTACCTACGACCTCGGCAATACGGACATCCTCTGGGCGAGTGCGGTGGCCGAGGACTACGAAGGCACTCCGGGCTACAACGCGGCCTATTGCCGTGCCGTGAAGCTCGCAGGTGTGGATTCCCAGTACTATCCCAAACTCCAGTACAGCCATCTTCTGACGGCTCTCGTGTTCCGCGTGGTCGGAAAGGACAGCGACATCGAGAACTACGACGTGAAGGTGACAGGAATGCAGCTCACCGGGACTTCCTCTCAGGCTACGCTCTGCATTGCCGACAGCAATGGCGAACTGACGGGCAAACTGACGGGGAACGAGGACGGCGGCAGCATCGGATTCACCGAGCTTGACGCCGCTCCGACACCGACGGAAACCGAACTGTGCACAATTCTCGCCATGCCGTCACGGAACTACACGGCAGCTGTGACCCTCACTGTGGATGGCGCCAACAAGAGCACTGTGGAGATTCCGCTCGGCAGCACGGACGGGAGAACCACGTACGAGGCCGGGTACATCTACTATTTCACAGTGACCGTCAACAATCCGCAGGAGGTGACGATTGTGGGGACGGTGCTGGAGGAGTGGGTCCCCGGCACGAATCCGACCCCCGGAGAAGAAGTCTGACGGGTGGCGGGTCTTAAGATAGCAAGCATCGTGATTTGAAGCGGTTCGGAAAACATATTGTTGCGCTTATGGTGCTGTCCCTGGTCCTGTCGGGCTTCGGACAGCGCCTTGCCGCGCAACAGGTGGCGCTCAGGTCAAATGCCTTGACGACGGTGCTGCTGACTCCGGACTTGGGGGTGGAACTGATTACGGGCGAGCACAGTTCTGTGGCGGTGTCCGTCTTCGGGAACTGGAAACCCTACGGTCTGGATTCTAAGCTGATTGCCGTGCAGCCACAGTTCCGGTGGTGGTTCGGCGGCCGTCCTCTCGTGAGGGAATATGTCGGGATTTCCGGCCTGTTCACATCCTATGACATCGGCTGGAAGGAACGCAGCTATTCCGGGCTTGCCGGCGGAATCGGCTTTACCGGAGGATATGTCCTGCCGATGGGGAAGCGCTGGGGCGTAGAGTTTTCCGGCGGTCTGGGACTCGTCTGGTTCGGACAGCATCGCGGCAGCCGTCATGACAGTTTCGCCGACATTGACGGGGATTCTTTCAACTCCCGGGGCTGCAAACTGCTTCCGATGAATCTCGGGGTGTCGTTTGTCTATATAATCAAATGAGCGGCGCAAGGAATCTGCCGATTTCGGGTTCAATCTGAATGAAGGGTATATGGAAAGAAAACTGACAGTTTCTCTGATGATTATGTTTCATCTGCTGGCGCTCCCTCTCGGGGCGCAGGAGATGAAGCGTGTCACGGGGCATGTGCTCGACAAGACGACAGGCCGTCCCATTGATCAGCAGCAGGTTTCCGTGCAGGTCTATGGTTTCAACACCGTGGCTCAGGCAGAGGATGTGAAAAGGCAGATGGACGGGGATGAGAACACATTCATCGTGCCTGACTCACAGGCTTTTCCCGATGACAACGGCTACTATGAGATTACCGTGCCGGAGACCGGAGCGCTGATTTTCAAGGCTGAGATGAAGTCCGCCGTGCTCGAAAGAGTCAACTTCCGCCTTGAAATCAACGTGAAAATCGAGATGGGCAACTACATCCGGACCAGTACCGTCACGGCAGTCCGCGACCAGGTCGGCGTGCTTGACCCGCAGGGCGACATCGAGGGCAACTGGCTCAAGGCGCGCAGCGTCATAAGCCTTCCCGAGAACAGCGGGCGGACGAATGCGAGGATGATTGTCCAGCCGGTGCTGCTTGACGGAGCGACGAAGGACACTCTGCGCTATCTCAAACCGATGGTGATGGACGGCAGGGAATACCGGCTCACGCAGCTCCGGCGGATGAATTACGACCCGTCTCTCGATCCCCTGAACCGCTGGCTTTCTCCGGACACGCTCACCGCCGCGGCGCAGAACATAAACTGGGCCGATACGATATATCTCGAAAACCCGTCGAAGAACTATCAGGTCAAAGGAATAATTCTTTTGGAGGACTACAATCTACCGTATTTCCGCAAGGATTATTTTCTCGCGTCTTCGCGCCTGCGCCGTCCGCTGCGGTTTCTCGAGTATTCGATGGTTCCGTACAGCCTTGACCCTGAACAGTACCGCGAACGCGCAAGACGCGAAAAACGCAATACTGCAGGCGCCATGTCCCTGAATTTCAAGGTGGGGAAGGCCCAGCTCGCCGACGACGATGCCGAAGGACGGCGGCAGATTGACTCGGTGAAGTCCGTGCTGCTCGGAATCATTCACGGAGAAGGTTCGCAGCTCAAGGAATTTCACATCACGGGTACGGCTTCTCCTGACGGGTCTTATGCCGGGAATGCGGCTCTCGCGAAGAAAAGGATGGAATATGCCCTGAACCAGATTGTCTCGGTGTTGCCGAAGGCGGTGAGGGACAGGGTCTATATGACGACCAAGGCATCAGTCGCGCCATGGACGGCGGTGGCGGAACTGCTTGAGGCTGATTCGCTTATGCTTGAGGCGAAGGCGATAAGGGACATTGTCGCCGCAAACCCGGGAAATCCGGACAGACAGTGGGGGAGGATTCGCGCACTGCCTTTCTACCGCAGCGTGATTGTGGACTACCTTCCGCGTCTGCGCTCCGTCCGCTATCAGTACGGCTACGAGATTTTCCGGGAACTCACCCCGGAGGAGATTCTGGAGCGGTGGAGGACGGACGGGGATTACCGGAGCGGGAAAAAGAAGCTTGCGCTCTATGAATACTGGCATCTGTTCCGTATGGTCAGAGACCCCGAGGAACTTGAACTGCTCTACCGCCGGGCCTATGACGAGTCCGTCGAGGCGAACGGGAAGCCGTGGATTCTTGCGGCGAACAATCTTGCCGCAGCGTACATCACCCGGGGCGTGGCGGACACCACGCTGCTGAGCGGGTTCATAGACCTTCAGACCCCTTCGGCGGATTTCCGGATGATGCGGATGAACGGCAGCGGATATGACATCGTGAATCCGGAGGCTGTGGTGGCGAACCAGATGATCATGTATGTGATGTCCAACAATTTCCGTAAGGCCGGGCAGCTGACGAACATCCTTCCGGCAAATGAAAAGAACCGTCTCGTCCGCGCCTTCGCCCTCTGCCTCGGGGGCTATTACAAGGGAGGGAACACGCCTGAGCAGCGTTCCCGTTCCCGGGAAGTATTCGAGACCGTTTCGGAGTCTTCTCCTCTGAACCGTGTCGTGCTTGACCTCGCGATGAACACGAAGGCCTACGATAAACTTGCGGAGGAGGCTCTGGAAGCGCTTCCGCAGGATTCAGCCCTGACGGACTACCTCCGGGCAGTGATTTATTGCAGGAAAGGAGCGCGTTCGCACGATTTTATGGACGATATGGCGGCGGAGGACTGTCTTCTGTCCTGCTTCCGCAAAGATCCGTCCTTCCTCGACATCGCCGCCGGAGACGGGGATATTGTTGAAACGATAATGAAAAATGCAAGGGACCGCTATGAGAACGGGGAATAGCATATCGTTTTGGAAAGGCGGACTTCTCGTTCAGCTGATTTTTCTCATTCTGCCGGCTGCAGCCTCCGCCCAGACGGTGGATACGTTGAGTTTCAACGCGCTGGAGTTCAGCATGCAGAAACGCTACCGTCCCGGCAATGCCGAATTTGTCTCGACCAAGTTCAGCGACAACACTTTCCTGCGCGTCCAGGCCGGAAGCTGGAGCCTCTTCGGCAATTCCGTCACGGGCTACTCGGCCGGACCCTCTGCCACGGTCAGCTTCGGGAAAATGTTCAGCCGCTTCAACGGCCTCTCCGCAGGCCTTTCATCCGGAGAAATCCGCCGCAACACCGACGGGGTGCGTGTCTGGAATGTCGGGGCTGACCTTTCGCACAGCTTCGACCTGACCTCCTATTTCTACGGCTACAATCCTTCACGCATCCTGTCCGTCTCCACCGTGGAGGGGCTTGGACTTGACCTGCTCCGCTCTTCCGGCAGCTTCAGCCTTGCCGCGAAACTTCATCTCGGCATTGATTTCCGCGCCCGGATTGCGGACGGCAGCGAGTTGTTCTTCCACCCCGCTCTGATGCTCGGCACCGACATGCTCGACAGGCTGTCCTCACCGAGACACTGCCACGGCGGCTATGCCTTCAATTTCGGCGTGCTGACGCATTTCAACCGTTTCATTCCGGAGCCGTCCCGAGAGTCATTCGCCGGGTGGTTTGTCCGGGACGCATTCGTTTCGCTTTCCGCCGGGGCGCAGTTTCAGGCCTCCGACCTTGTCTCAGAGACAGTAGGCTTCGCCCGCTCAGCCAGGGAGAGTCTGAACCTTTCTTACGGACGGCTTTTGACCGGTCCGCTTTCGGTCAGACTGTCAGGCTTTTACGGACGCGACATCTGGAAGGGGTTCTCCGACGGCCGGCAGAAGAGCTGCTTCTATGGCGGCGTGCGCGGAGAACTCATGTTCGACCCGATGTTCTGGTACAAGGAGGGCAGGGGAGTCTTCTCGATGCCTCTGATGCTCGGTCCGGAAGCGGGACTGATGCTGAAACCCGACGACGGCTACACCATCCGCCGGCTCTATCTCGGTTTTACCTCCGGCATACAGTTCCGCTTCAACATATCCAGTCATTTCGGTCTTTTCCTCGAACCTCGCCTTTCCCTAGTTCCGTACTCGTGGAAATCCCGCAGCGGCAATGCTCTCGTCACATCGCTCGCGAACTGGTATGACGCTGTCTATGCCCTGCATTTCGGAATAAACCTTCCTCTCTGAAGGAGGGGGTGACTGAAAAGTCCCGAAGGGACCGCGCCGGAGGCGCAAAATACCCCTAATAGGGGTCGCAGACGTCAGTCTGCGGGGGTTAGGAAGTCCGAAGGAGGGTGAACAAAACACTTTTTGGTCACCCTCTCTTCCCGTCATTTCAGATACCAGTCGCAGCTGTCCGTGATTCCGGCAATCCACACGGTGTCGCCTTCCTTGAACTTGTAGTCCGGTCTCGGATTGGTGCGGAACTTCCCGTCGGCTCCGAGCACGCTGATTATCATGCAGCCCGCCGCCCGTATGTCGGCGTTCCACAGAATCTTGCCTGTGAGGTATGAATCCGGTCCGAGAACAGTCTTCTCGACCCTGAACTCGTCTTCCGGACTGTCGTCGGACGGCTGCACCGTGGCCGCCATGGCCTCCTTGAACGCCGCAATCTGGCTGTCCGTCCCCACGGCAAGCAGACGGTCGAACGGATAGATTTTCTCGTGACCGTGCGGGATGAGTATGCTGCGCGTCCCGCGCTTGATTTTCACTATGTTGACTCCGCTTTCCTTGAACTGCGGGATGTGGCGGAGTTCCTTTCCGACCAAATCGGAGTCGGGCGACAGCACGAAAGGTTCGATGTGCACGTCGTAGCCGGACAGCTGATTCTTCACTGATGTCGTGACCGGAGACTGACTTTTCTCGAAATCCTCCTTCTGGTTCAGGTTCGCGATGAACTTGCGCTCGATTGCGGAGTATTTCTGTGCGGAATGTCTCGCCGAGAGCGAGAAAGTCAGTCCTGCGAGCGTAATCAGCAGGATGAGCCACCAGGAAAGGTCGAAATGAATCATGAACAGGGCGAGGACGAAGGCTATGGCTATGAAGTTGCGTATCAGCTCAAGCGAGAGAATCGGCCATCTGTTCGACGGTTTCTCTTTCAGGAGTTTTGCCTCTGATGAATTTACGCCCTCCCTTCTGGCCCCCAGCCCGTACAGGAAAGGAGCCATGGCGGCAAAGGTTATGGCCACGCATATCAGATTCTCCCAGAATTCGCTGATGCCCGGAAGGTATTTGATGACTGCGGGTTCCAGATATTTGCCCGAACCGATGAGAATGGCCACGAGTATGATTCCGTAGGCCATTGTCCTCACGAAATATGCCTTAATCAGTTTTTTCCACTCGCTCTGTTCTGCGGCCGATCTCTTTTCCTCCACTTTCTCTGCGGGATTTATTCTGTCGAGTACGGCTTTCGGCAGTTTCTTCTCCAGAAAGTCGCTGACCGGGTCTGCGGCCTTTATCATATAAGGGGTGGTGAAGGTGGTTATCACGGACACCGCGATGATGACCGGGTAGATGAAGTCGCGCATAACCCCGAGCGAGCAGCCGAGTCCTGCGATGATGAACGCGAACTCACCGAGCTGGGCGAGACTGAATCCCGAATGTACCGCGTTCCTCAGCCCCTGACCGGCGATGAGGACTCCGGCGGAAGAGAAAAGCACGATGCCTGCCAGAGTGAGGACGGTGATGATCAGGACCGTTCCCCAGTGCTGGGCAATCACGGACGGGTCCAGCATCATTCCGACTGACACGAAAAACACCGCTCCGAAAAGGTCCTTGAGGCTTTTCACAAGGTGCTCGATTCTCGCCCCCTCGATGGTTTCCGCCAATATGGAACCCATCACGAAAGCTCCGAGAGCGGAGGAGAATCCGGCGAGGCTCGCTATTGTCACCATGGCGAAGCAGAGTCCGATGCTCGTGATGAGCAGGATTTCGTCACTCAGATATTTGTGGGCTTTCTTGAGCAGAGTGGGTATGACATATATCCCCACGAGAAACCACAGGGCGAGGAAGAACACCAGTTTCCCGATTTCCCAGAGCATCTCTTTCCCGGCGAAGCGGTTGGACACCGCGAGGGTGGAGAGGAGCACGAGCAGGAGTATGGCAATCAGATCCTCCACGACGAGAGTTCCGAACACGAGCGGCGCGTGCGGCCTGTTCTTCAGCCCCATATCCTCGTAGGCCTTTATGATTATGGTGGTCGAGGACATTGAAAGCAGTCCGCCGAGGAAGATGCTTTCCATCGCGCTCCATTTCATCGCATAACCCGCGACAAGACCGACCACGAACATCCCCACGAATTTCGCCACGGCCATAATCAGCGCGCTGCTTCCCACTTTGAGCAGCTTCTTGAAACTGAATTCCAGTCCGAGGGCGAAGAGCAGGAAGATGATGCCGATTTCTGACCACTGCTCCACGCTTTCCTTGCTCGTGAGTTCCGGGAACAGTCCCAGATGCGGGCCGATGATGAAGCCCGCGATTATGTAACCGAGAATGAGCGGCTGTTTCAGCGCCTTGGATATGACGGTGAACACTCCGGCCGCCACAAGGATGACGGCGAGATCTTTCACCAGAGTCAATTCTTCATGCATTTTTCAAACTGTTTTTTATCTCAATACTTCGTCCATTATTCCCCGTCATTCTCCTGTGACCGTGAGCGAACCTCCAAATGCGGAATTCGCCCGGTAGTGGGGCGCGTAGAGCGATTCGATTTCGCATACGGGGGCGGTGAAGACTCCCTGCTGCGAGACGCGGAACTCATCCTCTATGACGCTGTCCTGCTCGGGATAGACGTCAAACCAGTAGTCGAGCGCCGCTTCATGAACCTCGCGGTAGCCCTGCGGGGTTATCCACCAGGCCTTCGCGCCGCCGGCCGAGGCGTTTATCCTCCAACCCCGGAGCGCATACCCGAAGTTGCCGGAGAGCTGGCGCACGGGGCGGAGACAGGCGTTGTACGGCAACCGGATGTGTACGAGGCTGCGATTTTCGTCACTGCCTATGCTCAGACGGACAACAATTTTCTGCCCGACTTTCAGCGTTTCGCCGCTGCGGAGTTCGCGGAGCGTCGGGACTTCCGTCCCTTCCTGTCCCTTGACCGTGCTCGGGACAAGCTCTTCCACGAGGAACTGCCGCGTGATTGAGAATCCGTTGCCCGCCGCCTTGATTTCTCCGAAAGGTTTTTCGTAAGTCTTTGTGAGAGAGATTACCGAAGTCTCCATAAGTTCCGGCGAGCCTTCGCGGATGGAATTGACGGCGTTGATGAACTCGAAGCCCGACTCCCACTGCTGGCTTTCCTTCTGAACCATGAGCCAGAGCCGGATGCCGTCCGCAATCTCCACGGCGCGTGCATCCGTCTTTCCGGTACTGCTTCCGGAGAAACGGCTCCAGCGGGTGAACATGTCGCAGATTATCGAGTGCGCATAGGCCTCGGACGCGAGCAGCGCCCGGAACGGCATCACAGCATTCGGGTAATATGTCCCGCCCGAAGGATGTTCCACGGCATATTCCTTCAGAGAGGCGATGTTTCTTACGAGCGTTTTTTTCATCTTGCGGCATTTCAGGCCCAGAGATGAGGAGAATGCATCGGAATCTGCTGTGAGAAGGTTCAGTACGGCGGCATTGCGGCGTGCCTTCTCGAGAATCCGTCCCTTCAGCTCATCGTCCTTTGCCGAAGGCTGGAGGAAGGTCTTGATTTCCTTGGCCATTTCCTTGAAACGCTTCGCGCCGACTTCGGATTTTATTGTCTTCGTGTTGACGGCGATATCCGGAAAGAACGAACGGACATAGACATATTGTTCCGTGGAAATTCCTCCGAACCACTGCCGTCCGTCGCGATTGCGGAACATCTGTCTGTCTATGTATCTTGCCGCGTCGCCGAGAATGCCGTCCCAGTCGGTGCCCTCCGGCAATTCACCCTTCTCTCGGAGCAGGGCGAGCCTTTCGAGCAGGACTGCGGTGAGCACCGGAGATGAGGACATTCCGGAGAACCAGGAGAATCCTCCGTCCGCGCAGCGGCAGTCCAGAAGCTTTTTCACGAGGGCGGGGATTCCGTTTTCATCATTTCCGTCTCCGCCGCCGTCCCCGTTTCCGTTGCGGACAGCTCCGCCGCCGTCCCCGCAGTTCCCGGAAACGAGCCTGACATAGAGCAGCTCGCTGACATCAAGCAGGTTGTTTGACCGGAGTTCTGCTTTCTGCGCGAGAGTCTCCGCAATCAGATCACTGATTGCAACCTCTCTGGAGACTGCGCCGAAAGCGGTCGTGTTTACGAACCGGCCTTCAAGCCCGCGGATGAGCTTTTCCCTGTCCATACCCGTGCGGAATACGGCGGAATGGGACTCGGTGAGAACCTGCTTCCCGTCCAGTACCGGAATCTTCACGAGTACTGCATCGCTGAAGCCGCCCTCATCGGCCTTCCCGGCATTGAACACGGTCTTTATGCACAGCTGCGCCCTGCCGTTCCTGTACGAGGCCATTGAAGCCGCTTCCGGGACGATGACCGCGAAGTCGCCGCTCACGGCCTTGCCGGCTTCGAGAGAGATGTGGCGGTTCTGTACGGAAACCGGCCGCGAAGACTCGTCTCCGTCGTGGACGAATACTGTCAGAGTCCCTTCGACGGCCTTCCCGCTGTTGTTCGAGACGGAAGGGCGGAAGATGCAGCGGTCACCGCCGTAGAGCAGCGATGGCTCGTGGACGGTGACTGTGACCGGACGGCTCACGATGAACTCGCGGCGGAGAGCCGCGTTGCGGAAGGACTTGTCGTGCGCGAAGACTGTGAGTATGTAGGTCGAGAGCTTGTCCGATGTGCGGAAACGCAGCTCGGCGGTGCCGTCCGCGTCACTGCGGATGAACGGCTCGAACGCGAGCGTGCTCAGAAACTCCTTCCGGACCTTCAGCGGGTCAGCACTTCCTGATTCGCCTCCGGATGATTCGCCGTCCGATGTGACTGCGGAAGGAGCGGCGTCTTCAAGCAGGATTTCAGCGGAAGCATCCGTCTCGGCGAGTGAAAGTGTGGCGACCGATTTCGTCATGATCCGATTTGTGCCCGCATAGAGCAGGCGTGCCCGTCCCAAGATGCCGGCCTGTCCGTTGAAGTCGCAGCCGGCACTGCTGTCGGAGTCCACGCCGATGCTTGCCAATGCCGGCATCACGCCCGACCAGACATTGCTCCTGATGTCCTCCGTGCTCTTGTCGAACACAACTGCAAGCACTTCGGATGACTTTCCTGTGCGGAAGGTGACGCGGTACTCTGTGCCTGGCAGACAACTGTCGGTGAATGTGCTCACCGAAAGCGGAAGCTCGAAAGTCCGGCGGCTGCGTCCGTACTCATGCTCGAAGCAGAAGTGTTTCCCGTCCTTGAAATATTCCACGCGCAGGAGTACCTTGTCCGACCATTGCGGCTCGTATTTCCAGTCGATTTTTTCCAGCGAACCCTCCCTGCCGCGCACGCCTTCGAGGCGGACCGTTCCGTTCCTGAGCAGCCTGGCATCGAGGTCAAAGAGCATCACGTTCGCCCAGACCTTGCCGTGTGCCGCTCCGAAAAGCAGTCCGACATTCCCCTCCGCGCTGTCGACGACCTTGAACGCGTGCTCCAGATCGGCATCGAGAACAGTCCCGTCGTCGCGGAGCCTGAGCAGTTCATATTCAAGTTTTTCAGTTGATTTCTCCTTTTCTCTTCCGGAGGCATATTCATAAGTCTTTGAGAACACGACGGTGCAGAGCGCGGTGCGGAGTCCGGAAAGGTCTATCTCCAGAGTCTTTCCCGAGATGCATCTCCCCTTTTTCAGAACTTCGGCACCGCTGCGGAGCTCCCAGTCAATTTCTCCGTCGAGCTGCTTTCCGTTGCAGTCAGTGAGGCCGACCTCGAAGCAGGCTCTGTCACCTTTCAGTATCCCGCTCCGGGTCAATCCTGTGTGGCGGAACGGGCTGAAATCTCCTCCCTCCTTTTCATCGCCCCTGACGAAAATCCCTTCGGCGGCATCCTTGAGTTCCGCATTGATGCCGAAACTTGTCCCTATTCTCAGCCAGGTGCTGAACTCAAGTGTCTGTCCGGCTCCGTCGGTTACTGTCAGCGTGACGGTGAAACTGCTGCTCCGGCCCTCTTCCGTCTTCACCGGAATCGAGAAATTCCCCTCTCCGTCAAGTTCGGGAGTACCCTTCGCGACGACTCCGTCCCAGTCCGAAACCCTGTATTCCAGCTTCGCGTCCGACAGGCTGTTCCCGGCGTAGCTGAATACGCGTCCCTTGACGGGAACAGTCTCTCCCGGGAAGTATTTCACGCCGTCGCTGACGAATGAAACCGAAAACTCCGGAAGTCTGAACTCGTCGACGGTGAACCATCTGGCGTTCACCGCATGTCCTCCGGCGTTCACCGTGATTCTCCATTCCCCGTTGCGCCTGTCACCCGGGATGTCGAATTTTCCGGCTACGGATCCATATTCATTAGTCGTCAGAATCATGCTCTGCACGTCCTTGTTTCCGGCATCCGCGAGAGTGACTTTGACCGTCTCCCCGGAAGGCGCGGCAGCCATTTCCCCGTTGTGGTAGTCCTTGTATAGTATGGTCTTGAAATTCACCGTTTCGCCGGGGCGGTAGGCTGACCTGTCTGTCAGAACCTGCGCCTGCCACTCTGTTCCGACCTGCGGGGCGTTGTCTTCCGTGGTGTAGAGACTGAGTTTTTCGGAGCTGCGTGCGAATCCCTGTCCGTCAGTCAGACCGCACTGAACCCAGCACCGTCCCCCGACACCTTTCAGCGCGGACTGTACCTCGGGATCCATGAGTTCCGCCCCCTTGAAGCAGACTTTCTTGCGCAGAAGTTCCGTGCCGTTCCAGCTTCCGACCGCAAATTCGACCTCGCCCGCCGGTTCTCCCGAAATTCTGTCCGCCGCATAGAACAGCCATCCGTCGGCGGACCTGACTGCGGACAGCGCAATCGAATGGCGGGAAAGCCTGCAAGACTGCCGCGTCTTACCGGATTCAAAGACTGCAAGATAGTCTCCGTCAGATAGTTCCGGCAATGTAGTCTTGAGTGTGTCGTAAACGTAATAGCTCTCGGCTCCGTTCTCAAGGCTCTTCTCCCACACTGGCACATCCTTGCGTGTCAGTCTGTCGATGTTCAGATTCTCGCCCGCATAGACGGAAATCTTCACCTCCGGCAGATTTCTCAGGCGGACTTCAACCTCCTTCCCGCGCACTTCGGCTTCCAGATTTTCGGAGTCAAGTTCCGCAATCATATTCTCCGCAGCGTCCTCGTCCTTGAGAATCAGCCGTTCCTCACCCGTGAAGCCCTTTTTCTCGGAAATCAGGGCCTCGCAATATTTCCGCAGTGAGCGGTATTCCTCCTCTCCCGCCTTGTTTTCGCCGAGTCCGCGGAATTTCAGCGGCAATGCGTACAGTTTTGCGAGAGTCGATGTGGCCTTGCCCTCATATTTTTGGGCATATTTCTCGTAATTTTCTATTGTACCGTAGGTAATACAAAAAAGTTCGTGAAGCGCGACGACGGGATATCCTTCCGTATATTCCGATTTCATGACACCGGCGATTTTTTCATATCCCCGGGAATTCATCAGAGTCCGGTTGAATGCCATCGAGAGCAGAACATATCCGTAATCGTCGCCGATATGGTTCAGAAGCACTTCGTCCTTGTAGCCGACCGGTGAATTTGTCCAGAAACCGGAATTGTGCCCGTTCCGGAGTTTTTTCTCCCATTTCTCGAGAAAGGCTGCACATTCAGACGCATCGCTGCGGTTGAAGTCCAGGCCTGCGGCATACAATATCACCGGGTCGCCGTAGGAACGGAACTCGGCGTTCATCTCTTCCGTAAGTTTCTCGCGGGTTTTCCAGTCGCGCTGCGCATTTGTCTGCACATATTGCACGGCTGCCCGGTAGAAATCGTAACTGAATTTTTCCGCTCGGGCCTTGTCCTTGATTTTCAGGAGAATCCCGGATGCTTTCTGAGGCAGGTCACTTTCGGCCGCCTTGTCATATTCCTTCCAGAGCCTGTCTATCTCCGTCCTGTTCCCGGCGCAGTGTGCCGCGAATCCGAAAGAGAGAAAGCAGGACATCACAGTAACCATCGCAAATCTTTTCATGTTAATCTGTTAAAATTAAGTAGCAGTTCCAAAATATACTAAGTCAGCAGTGCTTCAGACACCACATAAGCGCTTCCGCCGATGTAAATAAGCGGTTTGGCGCAGCTCCCGGACAATTCCCGGGCCAAGGCCACCGCCCCGGAAACCGTCCGGCGGACTTCGGCCTCCCCGTCATAGACCTCCCGCGCCCTGTCCGCAGGGAGAGCCCGCGAACCGGACGCATTGGTGAATATGACCTTCGCGCAGCGGGGAATCATCCGGATTACGCTTCCGTAATCCTTGTCGGCGACACTGCCATAGACAATAATCAGGTCGTAGCCTTCCTCCCTGACCATCTTCTCCAACTGTGCGAAATTGTATTTCAGCCCGTGCTGATTGTGCCCGATGTCGACAATCGTGAGAGGGGAGTCGCAGACCTTTTCCCAGCGTCCGCGGAAGCCGGTGAGCGAAGCCGTATGGCGTAGCGCGTCCAGAACCGCCTGCGAGGAGGCCGCCTTCGGGGTGACGCCCAGCCTGTGCAGGAGTGTCAGCGCCGCGAGAGCTGTCGTGAGATTCTTTTCCTGATAGCAGCCCCGGAGGTCAAGTTCTCCGAGCAGGGCGGCGAGACGGCTTTTTGAGAAGCCGAAGTCCCTGTCCGCGAAGAAAAGCTCCGAGCCTGTCGTCACCGCCTTCGCACGGAACACGAGGTCGCTCCCGGGAGCTGACTCGCCTACCACGGCCGCCGTTCCGGGTTTGATTATCCCGGCCTTCTCCGCCGCAATCTTCGCGGGCGTGTCCCCGAGTATGTCGCAGTGGTCAAGGCCGATGTTGGTAATCACGCTCAGTTCGGGCGAGATGATGTTGGTGCTGTCCAGCCGCCCTCCGAGTCCGGTTTCTATGACTGCGAAATCCACGTTCTCTTCCGAGAACCACCAGAAGGCCAGCGCGGTGGTGATTTCGAAGAACGACAGGTTCAGCTCGTCGAAGACGGGCTGCCACTTCCGGCAGAAGGACAGGACTTCCCTCTGCGGAATCAGCCCCTGTCCCACAATCCGCGCCCGTTCCCGGAAGTCAAGCAGGTGCGGTGAGGTGTAAAGTCCTGTGCGGAAGCCCATTGCGGACAGGGCAGCCGCAATCATGCTGCTCACGGAGCCTTTCCCGTTCGTTCCGGCTACATGGATTGTCCTGTAATTCCGGTGCGGATGTCCCAGACGCGAGTCGAACTCCATCATTCCGTCAAGCCCGGGATGGTAGGCCTTCCCGCCGATGACCTGATAGGAGGGGAATCTGTTGAAAATGCTCCCGATCAGCGTCTCATATTCATTGTCGTCAAAATCTTCCATACCATTATCTTGAGACAGGATGCCATCTGCCGCGACACCCGGTCCGAAATATCTTCCCTCAATCGGACGTCTCCTACCTGTGATGCTTCATCATGTTCCGCATCATGTTCATCTTTCCGCCCGCCCCCATCGCCATCTTCATCATCCGCCGCGTGCCGTCGAACTGCTTGAGCAGTTTGTTGACTTCCTGAAGGGAGGTGCCGCTGCCGTCGGAGATGCGCTTCTTGCGGCTGCCGTTGATGCACTCCGGGTGCTCGCGTTCGTACGGGGTCATCGAGAGTATGATCGCCTCGGTGGTCTTGAATGCGGTCTTGTTGTCGATGTCGACATCCTTGAGGGCCTTGTCCATTCCCGGAAGCATCCCGGCGAGGTCCTTGATGTTGCCCATCTTCTTTATCTGCTGAATCTGGTTGTAGAAGTCCTGAAGCGTGAACTGGTCTTTGGCGAGCTTTTTCTTGAGTTCGCGGGCCTGCTTCTCGTCGAACTGCTCCTGTGCCTTCTCCACGAGTGAGACCACGTCACCCATTCCGAGTATCCTGTCCGCGATGCGCTCCGGGTGGAACTGGTCGAGAGCCTCCATCTTCTCGCCCGTGCTGACGAACTTTATGGGCTTGCCGACCACTGTGCGGATTGACAGGGCCGCACCTCCCCGGGTGTCACCGTCGAGTTTGGTGAGAACCACTCCGTCGAAGTCGAGCCTGTCGTTGAAGGCCTTGGCCGTAGCCACGGCGTCCTGACCGGTCATCGCATCGACCACGAAGAGGGTCTCCGTCGGCTTCACTGCATCGTGCAGCGCGGAAATCTCGTTCATCAGCTCCTCATCGACCGAAAGCCGTCCGGCCGTATCCACAATCACGACGGAATATCCCTCGCTCCTGGCCTTCGCGATGGCGTTCTTCGCGATGGCGATGGGATTCTGCACGCCGTCCTCGGAATAGACCGGCACGCCGACACTCTCCCCGAGCACTTTCAGCTGGTTGATTGCCGCCGGGCGGAAGGTGTCGCAGGCCGCGAGCATAACCTTCATCCCCCTCTTGCTCTTGATGTTGAGCGCGAGCTTTCCGCAGAAAGTGGTCTTTCCGGAACCGTTCAGACCGGCCACGAGAACCACCGCCGGAGAACCTTTGAGATTGATGTCGCTGCTTTCGCTTCCCATCAGGGCGGCGAGTTCGTCGTGGACGATTTTCACGATCATCTGCTGCGGTTTCACAGCCGTGAGCACGTTCTGGCCAATAGCCTTCGCCTTCACATTGTCGCAGAACTCCTTCGCGGTCTTGTAGCTCACGTCCGCGTCGAGCAGCGCCCTCCTTATTTCCTTGAGCGCCTCGGCTATGTTGATTTCGGTAATCTTTCCCTCACCCTTGAGAATCTTGAACGACCTCTCAAGCTTGTCTGACAAATTTTCAAACATATTTTTCCAGTTTTAACCCGCAAAAATAGCGAAAATTTCCGTACTTTTGCGCGGATATGCCCGGAACTGGCTCAAAGTTTGCCGAGACGGGTCGGATTTGCACATATATTCGGATTTGCACAGATATAAATGGACATTCAGACTTCCTTTTTCATCACGGCGGTCGTGGCGTTCACGCTCGCGCTGCTGCTGTTTTTCATAAAGGTCCCGTCGTCGCCCTATGCGCGCCGCCTCGGATATACGAAGAACACGATAGCCGGCTGTTTCGCGCTTGCCGGAGCCATATTCGTATACACGATGATACGCATCGACTACGAATGGAACGATTTCTATCCCGCGATGATGATGTTCGTCGTGACGGCCATATCTTCGGTCATACTGTCCTTTTCGCTTCTGACCCTGATGGAGCAGAATCCTTCCGGAACAGACAAATACTGGCTGAACATAATCGTCGTTGCCATCTGGTCCGTCGCGCTCGTCCACTACTATGACTATCCCGTGAAATGGGTGCGGATCACGGCATATACGAGCAGCATCCTTCTTTTCGTAATCCAATGCATAGCGCACATCATAGCCTTCAACAACAACTACAAGCAGGCTCTCCACAATCTCGAAATCTACTACGACGAGGACGAGGAACACAAAATCAAGTGGATAAGATTCTGTTATATAATAATGATGCTGACGCAGATGTTCGTACTCGTGTATATGCTTCTTCCGCGCACGATGATGAAGGTCTATGTCCTCTTCTATGCCTTGTTCATGCTCTATTTCTCCACCAATTTCATCTCTTTCCTCGGCTCCCACAAGCTTCTTCTGGACGCTTTCGCCTACAGGACGCTTTCCGGGGAAGGTCTGCAGGCGGCAAGGAAAAAACGCGGCGGGACGCTGAAGAAGACTGTGTCGGCCGGGGGCAAGGAGCTGATATACACCGATAAAGACCTTCAGAAACTGGATTCCGCGCTCAACCGCTGGGTCGAGTCCGGCAGATACCGCGAGTTCGACAAGACCCGCGATGAGATTGCGGCGGAGCTCCACACCTCCAAGGAGCTGCTCCAGACCTATTTCGCGGACAAGGGACAGGATTTCCGCACCTGGCGCACGGAACTGAGGATTGCGGATGCGAAGAAGATGCTTCTGGCCAACAAAAACATTTCAGTCAATGCCATAGGCGAGCGCTGCGGCTTCAGCGACCGCTCTAACTTCCACCGCCAGTTCCAGAAGGTCGTGGGCTGCTCTCCGAAGCAGTGGCGCGACTCCGGCGGGAAACCTGAAGGGGAGGTTCAGATATGACATTTGACATCCGCGATGCCGCAGAGTCTGACGCGGCATTCATCGCACGCAACATACTTGCCGGGATGGGCCACGACGTGTATTCCGAAGACGCTCTCGATGCGGAGGCGGATTTCGGTTCGCGTCCCATCACATTGAGGGAGGCGGTCGAGGCTTTCATCCCGCTGTGCGCCGCTCCGGACACGCTCTATTCCCACCGCCGCACGAGGATTTCCATGGTTGACGGAGTCCCGACCGGCTCTCTCACCGCATATCCGGGCGGCGGGTATCTGCAGATGAGAGACCGCACCTGGGGCGAATGGGGGAGGATTCTCGGCGTGCAGCCGTCAGTTTCGCAGGAGCCGGAATGTTTTCCGGGAGAATACTACCTGGACACTCTGGCCGTGTCTCCGGAGTGGCGCAGTCTGCGTTTTGAATATGCCGGCACAGTCGGGAAGACCGGACATCTTCTGATGCTCGACGCTATGGAAAGAGCCAGGAAAGAGGGTTTTGAGGCCGCGACCCTGATAGTCGACAGCGACAAACCCCGTCTCGGAGAATATTATTCCGGAATAGGCTTCCGTCCCTGCGGGCGGATGTCCTTTTTCGGCCATCCTTACACCCGGATGAAAGCCCCGCTGTAATTCCCTCTGGTCCAGATGGATGTTTCGTGGGAGCTTATTTCCGCAACGATGAGTCCATGTGCCGGGACTGGCGGAAAGCCTTCTCCCGGCGCGCGAACTCCTCTTTTTCGGCTTCGGGCAGCGCCCAGCCGATGAATCTCTCGAAAATGTAGCTGACGGTCTGTTCTGAGGGGTGAACCATGTCCTCGGCGTAGAAACGGTAGTCGCGGAGCTCGTCGAGCATGATTTCGTAGGCGGGGAAGTAGTCGCAGCGGGGAACCGTCTGCAACGCCTCGTCCAGTCCGATGAGCAGGTTCGCCTTGCTCAACTGATTGCCGTGCGCCCCGTCCTTGAAGTGCCTGATGGGGCTTACCGTAAAGATGAAATCCTTGTCGGGATGATTCCGGACAATGCCGCTGATGAGCCGTCCTGTCTCGGATGCCGGAATAAACTCCCTCCGGAACTCCTTCGCGTCCCGTTTCAGGCAGTTGGCGACGATGATGCCCTCTGTTGCCGCTCCACGGCCCGTTCCTAAGCCAGTTTCCCGGATCAAGTCCGCTTCCATCCCCGTTTCCCGGTCTAAGCCCGTTTCCCGGATCAAGTCCGCTTCCATCCCCGTTTCCCGGTCTAAGCCAGTTTCCCGGATCAAGTCCGCTTCCATCCCCGTTCCACGGTCTCCGGAAAATCCGTCCCGGAATTCCCGCCCCGCCCCGTCTGAAACCCCCGTGAACCTGTAGCACCAGCTGGTGCCGAGCGTCACAAGAACCTTGTTGCAGCTCTTCCAGAACGCGGAAGCCCGGTCAAGCGCCTCGTTCGCGGAGGCGAGAAACTCCTCCCGGCTGTCCCGCGCCGCAAGGGTGTGATGGTGGAAAGAGCACCATTTCGCACTCCCGCTGCCCATCTGCACGCAGTCCCGCTCCGTGAAATGTCGGCCGCTGTCGAGCCGGGCGATGCTGTCCGCAATCGAAGCCGGATTGTACAGCGTCCCGAACGGGTTCAGACATACGTCAAAGCCCCTTTCGAGCAGTTTTCTGCCAATGCCGTCCGCGAAGCAGCTGCCCAGACTCATAATCCTGTCCCCGCAGGAAAGCGTGACTCCGCTCTTCGGAAATTCAACGGGTGTCGTCAGTTTCATATCTTCAAATCCGTATATTTCGTGTCAGTATATTCAAAATCCTATATTTCGTATCCGTATATTTCACATATTTCACAAAATTAGCAAAATCATCGCAAAAAACGCTAAATTTGCCGGAATATGCCGTCGTCTGCGAAAACATCGGCGGCTATGTCATATATGGTAAGAAAGATTCTTTCGACGATTATTCTCGTGACGGCGTTCCAATTGGCGTCGTCCGCCCAAATCCGTTTCGCCTACGACGTCAATTTCGATTTCCGCTTCGACAACCGGGAATATGACCGCAGCGGCTTCCAGCAGTCTCTGACGCTTTTCGGGGCCAGGCTCGCACCGACGGTCGGATTTGACGCGGAACTCGGCAGGACTTCCCACCGTCTCATGGCCGGAGCCGACGCCCTGTCCCAGTTCGGGACCTCGGACAGGGAGATAATCTGCAACGCGCTGTTCTGGTATCAGTTGGGAATGCAGTTCGGGGAAACGGACTTCAGACTCTCCGCAGGGCTGTTTCCGAGAAGTTTCTCCAAAGGGGACTGGTCGCCGCTCTTCTTTTCCGACCAACTCAAATTTTACGACAACCGTTTCGAGGGGCTGCTCCTGAGCTGGGAGCGTCCGAAGTCGTACTTTGAACTCGGACTCGACTGGCTCGGAGTCGCGAAAGACACCCGCCGGGAGGAGTTCATGGTCTTCACTTCGGGGCGCGTCCGGCCGCTCAGATGGCTCCAGGTTGGCTGGGAGGCCTATATGCTGCACTATGCCTGTTCGGAAATCGTGAAGCAGGTCAATGACAACATCCTCGCCGAGCCTTATGTCACTTTCGACTTCGCGCCGCTCTCCGGCATTCAGACGCTTTCCCTGAAATGCGGCTGGATTCAGACCCTTCAGCGCGACAGGGCGAACATCGGGCACTCCGTCGCGCCTTATGCAGGGGAAATCGTCGCCACGCTTCAGCACTGGGGCGCGGGTGTCAGGAACAGCTTCGTCATCGGAAAGGACCTGATGCCGTACAGCCACCACATTGATGCGGCCGGAGTTTCCTACGGCGACGGGAATTTCTACAAGGGCGATCCGTTCTACGGACTCATCGACCCGCGACTGGAAGACTGGAAGGACATCGGAGACGGGACGACATCTGAAATCCGTAGCGGACTCTACGACCGTCTGGAGATTTACTATGCCCCGAAAATCTGCGCCGGACTCCGCCTCCGCGCCTCGGTCTTCTTCCATTTCCACCAAAGGCAGTACTCCGGAACCAACCAGATGGTTTCTCTCGTCTTCAATCTCAACGAACTGACGGAAGCCGTCCGGGCGAAACGGGGAGCGGCGAAGAATTGACAGGGAACGGGCGGATGAAGACATCCGCAGGACTATGGAAACGCCTGTAGAGGGAGATATGTGAAAAAACATTGTAAGATATAGGAGTATATGAGAAAAACATCCGTTTTGATTCTCGCCTTGTCCTTCGTGGCTCTCGCATCCTGCGGGCCGCAGGACGGAGTCTATGAATTCGACATATTCAGCACCAACGACGTTCACGGTACATGGTTCGACTCGACCTACACCTCCACCCGCGTGCGTCCGTCGCTGCTCGCCGTCAGCCGCTATGTCGACAGCGTCCGCACGGTGCGCGGCGCTGAATCCGTCATCCTGCTCGATGCCGGGGACTGTCTTCAGGGCGACAACGCCGCATATTACTTCAATTATGTGGACACCCTCACCCCTCACCTCTATCCCCGGATGGTCGATTATATGAAATATGACGCCGTCTGCGTAGGAAACCACGACATCGAGACCGGGCATCGGGTCTATGACCGTGTGCGCCGGCAGATGAAGACTCCGTGGCTTGCGGCGAATGCCGTGCGCGAGGACGACGGGATGCCGTATTTCCGGGACTATGTGATTTTACGCCGCAAGGGGCTGAAAATCGCGGTGATAGGGGCGGGGAACGCCAACATCGCGGCCTGGCTCACGCCGGAACTCTGGAGCGGAATCCGCTTCGAACCGATTGTGTCGATGATGCAGGCTAAGGTGGACGAGGTCGTTGAGGCACATCATCCGGACATCGTGATTGTCGCGACCCACACAGCCACCGGTCAGGGCGACGGCTCGTCCCTTGAGGCGGAGGGGCTTGACCTGTTCAACAGCCTCAGGGGAGTGGATTTCCTGCTCTGCGCCCACGACCACAGGCCTTTCGTCACCGTAAATGAGGACAAGACCTTCGGATTCATCAACGCCGGAAGCCATTGCCGCAACATCGGTCACGGCCGTCTGACTGTTGAAGTAAAGGACGGCAAGGTCGTTTCGAAGAGCGTCTCGACGGAACTCATACCGCTCAAGGCCGCCCCGGTTGACGAAAAGATGGAAGCGATGTTCCACAAGGACTACCTTGCAGTCAAGGATTTCACGCTTCAGAAGGTCGGCGAACTCAGGACTGAACTCCGCACCCGCGACGGCTATGCCGGCATGTCTGACTATCTTGCGCTCGTGCACCGTCTCGGCCTTTCGCAGCCCGGCGTCGACATCTCGCTTGCCGCTCCGCTCACCTTCAACGGCACGGTGAAGCCGGGAACAATCATCTACAACGACCTCTTCACCATCTACCCGTATGAAAACCAGATGTTTGTCCTGAAGATGTCCGGCCGCGAAATCAAGGACTACCTCGAAGTCTCCTATGAGCAGTGGATCAACACTCTCACCCCGGCGCAGCTCTCAAAGACCCCGACCGGCACATCTCCGGCTCTGCTCAAGATTGCGCCCCGTCCCGACCCGCGCACTTCCCGGGAGAGATGGTCTTTCGTCAACCGCTCCTACAACTTTGACTCGGCCGCCGGCATAAGCTACACCGTGGACGTGACGAAGCCGGCGGGGGAGCGCGTCACCGTGCTCTCCATGGCGGACGGCTCGGCTTTCGACCCGGAGCGCGAGTACAGCGTGGCCATGACCTCCTACCGTGCCTGCGGCGGGGGAGGACTGCTCAAGGCCGCCGGGATTGACCCCTCGGAGATTGATTCGCGCATCACGGCGAGGCTTCCGGAATACCGCACGCTGCTGTATGATTACCTCCGCCTGCATCCGGTGCTCGGCGCTGAGGAACTCGGGGATGCCGGACTGCTCGGGACGTGGAAGTTCATCCCGGAGAAACAGGCCTCGGCATATATACGCAACGATATGAAACGCCTTTTCGGCGAATGACAATATTGCGGACGACGCCTTTTCGGCGAATGACGCATATTTTTTGAATTTTTACAGAGAATTTTTATAGACGGTTTCATGAAACAGAAACAGGACGCGCTATTTTCAAAGTATGTCATCGACGGCGTGCGGTATGACGTGACGCCGGCCCAGATGCTCGACGAGTGCATGCTTCCTTCGGAGATTCGGGCAGATGTAGCAGAGGGGGAATTTGCGGACATCTGGGACGAGACAGCAGATTTCCCGCCGGAGAACATGGAATATTCGAAAGACAGATTTCCCGAATATGTCCGTAAAGTTACGGATGCGGCATCTGCGGCTCAGGACCGTGAGTTCAATCTGCTGTATCCGGAAAGTTTCGCACGGCAGCGGGTTGCGGCGGCGCTGATTGACACGCTCTGGCTTGAAGGCGAGTTCAGGCTCGAAGACCTCCGGCTCTGGGCGGACTGGAAATGGAATTCGTCCGCCGTCGGGAACATGGCGGCGTTCTACAACTGCGTGCAGTCGGTGAACGAATATGTCTATGAACTCGGAGTCGAGATTCAGGGCTATCTCTATGAGGACGGCGCGCCGCAGTGCGTGAACTCCTATTTCGCCGCTCTCGCATCATACGGAAATGAAAACTGTGACAATGAGGATGAGGCGGAACTCGAAGATGTCACGGACAAGGACTGGGAAGAGGGGGACGCTCCGGCGGAAGACAGTCTCTGGACCGTAGGAGGAAGCGCGGACGTGAATTTCGACAGGAACCGCGATGTCTGGATGGGGGATGAAAGGAATTGTTCTCCGCATCTTGTGGATTCCGAGGGATCTTTTCTGATCTATGTGCCCTTCGACACCTGTTCCCCGAAACTCGGAGGCTCGCTTTTCTCCGGAACGTTCGGCTGCGGCGGAGGAGCTGCTCCGGCGATTTCCGACCCGGACTATTTCATTGACTGTTACGAAGTTGTGCATGACCTCGTTTCGGACGGCGCGGTGCTCGCTTCGCGGACAGTCTGCGACGGCGGACTCGCAGTAGCGGCGATGAAACTTGCGGAGGGTTCGGGAACTGGCGTGAGGCTGAATGTGGGCGGAGTGTGCGACGCCTGCGGCGAGTCCGATATCGTGAAAGTGCTCTTCGCGGAGATTCCGGGGGTGCTGCTCCAGATTTCGGACAATGACAGCGACTACGTCGACTCCCAGTTCCTGCTTCAGGATGTCGCCTACTACCGGGTAGGCCGTCCGTGCCCTTCCGGAAGGGGAGTGGAACTCGTACCGGAGAACAACGGAATCGACCGCGTGCTTTCCGCCCTGCTCGACGGGGCGTCCGAAGGCGAGGACTGACGGAGCGGCTGATAACAAATCGTTACAAATATTTCGGGAATAGCATAAAAATTGTTAAATTCGCGGCGCAAAAAGTGGCGTGCCGCGAATTTTTTGCTTTGACGCTTCGGGACCGGGGCGGTGTCCGATAGGATGCGGCACAAGCGATGGATATGCAAATAAGTGAAATAAATATATAATTATATAAATATCAAAGTCTTATGGAAAATAACAAGAAACGTGTCTATCGCTTTGGCGGCAAAACCGCGGAAGGCAACGGGACAATGCGAAATCTTCTCGGCGGAAAGGGAGCAAACCTTGCCGAGATGTGTCTTTTAAACATTCCTGTTCCGGCAGGTTTCACCATCACCACTGAGTGCTGCGCGGAGTACTACGCTCTCGGAGGCGGCTACCCTGAGGCTCTCAAGAAGGAAGTCGCCGAGGCTCTGAAAGCCACCGAGGCGATTATGGGAATGAAGTTCGGCGACAAGACCAACCCGCTTCTCGTAAGCTGCCGTTCGGGCGCACGCAGTTCGATGCCGGGGATGATGGACACCATCCTCAACATCGGACTCTGCTCAGAGACCATTCCGGGCATGATTGCGAGGACGAACAATCCGCGTTTCGTGTATGACGCATACCGCCGTCTCATCATGATGTACTCCGACGTCGTCATGGAGAAGGCCGAGGGCATCGAGCCTGAGGACGGAAAGGCAATCCGCCAGCAGCTCGACAGGATGATGGAGGACCTCAAGGAGGCGAAGGGCTACAAGTCCGACACCGAAATCACCGCCGATGAGCTGAAGGACCTCTGCGACAAGTTCAAAGTCCGTGTGAAGGAAGTTCTCGGGGTTGATTTCCCTGACACGGCCGAGGCTCAGCTCTGGGGTTCCATCGGAGGCGTGTTCAAGTCCTGGAACGGAAAGCGCGCCATCGCTTACAGAAAAATCGAGGGCATTCCTGACGACTGGGGAACGGCTGTGAACGTTCAGTCTATGGTGTTCGGAAATATGGGCAACACCTCCGCAACCGGCGTGGCTTTCTCACGCAACCCGGCCAACGGCGACAACAAGTTCTACGGCGAGTGGCTCATCAACGCTCAGGGCGAGGATGTCGTTGCCGGCATCCGCACCCCGAACCCGCTCAACGAGGCCACAAAGACCCCGCACAACGCCAATCTCGAATCTCTCGAAAAGGCTATGCCTGAGGTATATAAGGAACTCGACGACATCCGTCTCCACCTCGAGCAGCACTTCAACGACATGCAGGACATCGAGTTCACCATTCAGGACGGCAAGCTCTGGATGCTCCAGTGCCGTATCGGAAAGAGAACCGGTCTCGCTGCGCTGAATATGGCTATGGATATGCTCGAAGAGGGGATGATTGACGAGAAGACCGCCGTGATGCGTGTCGCTCCCGCCCAGCTCGACGAGATTCTTCACCCTATCCTCGACCCGGCTTCAGAGAAGAAGGCGAAGGTGATTGCGAACGGTCTGCCTGCATCTCCGGGCGGAGCGGTCGGCGTTGCAGTCTTCTCTTCCGAGGCTGCGATGAACGCAGCCGCAAAGGGAATCAAGGCAATCCTTGTCCGCGAGGAGACTTCTCCTGAGGATGTCGAGGGTATGCGCGCCGCAGCCGGTATCCTTACCATGAAGGGCGGTATGACCTCGCACGCGGCTCTCGTCGCACGCGGATGGGGAAAATGCTGCATCGTGGGCTGCGAGTCGATGACCATCGACCTTGCCGCGAAGACCGCTTCATTCAAGAGCGGAGCCGTAATCAAGGAGGGCGACTATGTCAGCCTCAACGGCGCGAAAGGTCTGGTATATGCGACCAAGATTGACACTATGGACGCTTCCGAGAATCCGCGTTTCGTGAAATTCATGGAAATCGTCGACAAATACAGGACTCTCGGCGTGCGTACGAACGCCGACACTCCGGAGGATGCCGCACGTGCGCTTTCATTCGGCGCGGAGGGCATCGGACTGTTCCGTATCGAGCATATGTTCTACGGCAAGAATTCCGAGACTCCGCTTGCGAAACTCCGCAAGATGATTCTTTCCAAGACTGACGACGAGCGCCGCGCAGCACTTTCAGAGCTTGAGCCTTACATCAAGGCCGCAGTGAAAGGCACTATGAAGGTTATGGACGGCAAGCCTGTGACTTTCCGTCTGCTCGACCCGCCTCTCCACGAATTTGTTCCGCAGGGACACGAGAAGAGGGAGGAACTCGCTCACGAGCTCGGCATCAACGAGCAGGAGATAGAGAAGAGGGGAGAGTCACTCCACGAGGTGAACCCTATGATGGGTCACCGCGGAGTGCGTCTGCACATCACCTACCCGATGATTTCAGAAACCCAGTTCCGTGCAATCTTCACCGCTGCGGCTGAACTTCTGAAAGAGGGTTATCATCCGAAGCCTGAAATCATGATTCCTGTCACGATTTCAGAGCGCGAGCTGAAGTTCCAGAAGGCAATCTGCTCGAAGATAAAGCTCGAAGTGGAAGGAGCGACCCACCAGACCATCGACTACAAGTTCGGTTCTATGATTGAGATTCCGCGTGCGGCTCTCACCGCCGACAGGATGGCCCGCACGGCCGAGTTCTTCTCATTCGGAACGAACGACCTCACCCAGATGACCTTCGGCTTCTCCCGCGACGACATCGGAACTTTCATGGGCGACTACCTCGGAAACAAGATTCTGGATTCCGATCCGTTCAAGACTCTCGACACCAAGGCCGTGGGCAAGCTCGTGGACTACGCCGTCAAGGAAGGCCGTCAGACCCGTCCTGACCTCAAGTGCGGAATCTGCGGCGAGCACGGCGGCGACCCTGCGTCAGTCGAGTTCTGCTACAAGATCGGCTTGAACTATGTTTCCTGCTCGCCGTTCCGCGTGCCTATTGCGAGACTTGCAGCGGCTCAGGCTGCGATAAAGGGCGCATAAAGGGCGCATAAAAAGCGGTCTGCATCCCATCTTTTTATGCATCCCTTTCGTCAGGTTGTTTTTTGAGGAGTCGGCTTGGTCTTATTGCTTTGCCGACTCTTGTTTTTGAGTTTATTGTTTTGAGTTTCTTTTTCTTCGCCCCGCAGTAAGATGAAGAGTATTAAGGAAATATACAGAATCGGCAAAGGCCCGTCCAGCAGCCATACGATGGGTCCGCATCAGGCCGCGAAAGTCTATCTGTCGCATCACGGCGATGCGCACCGTTTTCACGTCAGGCTCTACGGCTCTCTGGCGGCGACAGGCAAGGGACATCTGACTGATGTCGCGATAAACGAAGTGCTTTCGCCCGCCGGACCTGTGGAGATTGAATGGCTGCCGAAGACTTTTCTTGAAAGGCATCCGAACGCGATGAGCATCGCCACAGTCGATGACGACGGGCTTCTTCACGACGAGTGGACATTCTACAGTGTCGGAGGCGGGTCAATCCTCTGTGACCAGCTGCCTTCGGCTGAGTCTCCGGACATCTATCCGCTGAACACGATGACAGAACTTCTGGATTGGTGCAACCGCAACGGCAAGGCCTATTGGGAATATGTCGATGAAATAGAGGGTGATGTCAGCGACTATCTCTATGAGGTCTGGAGGGTTATGCAGGAGTCAATCGAGCGCGGTCTTGATCGGGAGGGCGTGCTTCCCGGCCCGCTGCATCTGCGCCGCAAGGCTTCATCGTACTTCATCCGCGCCGAGGGCTACAAGGACGTGCTGCGCACTCGGGGGCTGATTTTCGCCTACGCGCTTGCCGTGAGCGAGGAGAATGCCTCCGGAGGCACTATCGTCACGGCGCCGACCTGCGGTTCCTGCGGAGTGCTTCCGAGCGTGCTCTACCATCTCAAGAAGGTCTATGATTTCAGCGACCGGCGCATCATCCGCTCCCTTGCGACTGCTGCGCTTGTGGGGAATGTGGTGAAGACAAACGCCTCCATCTCCGGAGCCGAGGTTGGCTGTCAGGGTGAGGTGGGGGTCGCCTGCGCGATGACCGCCGCCGCCGCGAACCAGCTGATGGGCGGCACGCCGGCCCAGATTGAATATGCCGCCGAAATGGGACTTGAGCACCATCTCGGGATGACCTGTGACCCGGTCTGCGGACTGGTTCAGATTCCCTGCATCGAAAGAAATGCATACGCCGCCGCACGCGCTCTTGATGCCAATATTTATGCCTCCTACACGGACGGGCTGCACCGGGTGTCGTTCGACCAGGTTGTGCGGGTTATGAGGCAGACGGGGAAGGATCTGCCGTCGCTCTATAAGGAGACCGGCGAAGGCGGTCTCGCGGCGGAGGTGGAATAAGGGGTGATTTTATCCGTGGATTTGCGGATTAAAGAACTGATAACAGAGATTATATCATGTATTACAAGATAGACGGCACTCCGGGAATACAGACTTTCTATGAAGCTGGGATGTTGATAGGGGATACGCAGGGACGGATTCGCGGATATGAAATGGGATGCAGGGACGGGGCGATGAAGAAGGCAAAGGATGTCGCGAAGAATCTTCTCGCTGCGGAGGTTTCGGTCGAAACCATAGCTTCATGCGTCGGTCTCAGCATCGAGAATGTCCTTTCCATCGCGGAAAAGATGTCCGCCCCGTCCGAGGCGGACACGCCGGAAAGCTCTGAAACGGAATCTGAAACG
>CAVDEO010000009.1:0-38704 GCA_963607915.1 bacterium | reverse complement strand
GCAGTAAACGCCCCGCTCGTTATCAGGGTAATCAGAATGTTCGTCCAGTCCATAGTCTACCAAATAAGAAGATATAACCAAATTAGAATCTGCATCAGCAGAGCACCGAGACACGTTGCCAGAATATCTTTCCATTCCACGCTGCCATCGTTCCCATTGTCCCACCATTCCTTCAGCACGCCCGCAAGCATTCCAAAGATGAGTGCGTATGGTGCAACGGCCTTGATAACGGCAAATAAGGCGGTTATCAACATTCCTGCGATGAAATGCAACAATTTGTCCTGCGGAACTTTCCCCAAGACCGCTATAATTTTACTCCACAATTCTTTCATACTTTTCTTCCTCCGGTTCTGCTTTCTCCAATTCCGCTATTTCTTCTTCTGCGGAGTTAATCTCCTTACGCGCTTGCGCCCTTTCGGCAAGCACATCGGCGTACTCCTCCTTGGTGGTAACTCCCTCGGCGAGTTTCGCTGCCACATAGTCGCTTCCCATAAGCTTCGCCTCTCTGTCCTTAACTAGAGAGAACAGGACATTCTTTCTGTCCTCGATTTCTTGTCTTGTCATACTTGTGTCTGTCTTTATTAAACTTAAAATGGTATTTCTTCTTTAGCATATCGTTATGGCCGAATCCGTCATTTGCCTCGAAGCATCTGCGTTCGTCATTATAATGGCAGTATCGTAACCATTTCGGATTCACCTCATCCACAAGGTCACGGATGATTCCGTATGCGTTGCGGTGTTTCATCAGCCCCAGATAGCTGTTTATGCTGTCAAGGAAGTGGCCGAGCATAGATGGATTGGCGAGCCTATTCCATTTGCGTATCTTCATCTTGCAGTTCCGCACGCATCTGTCGCTTGCATAGATTCTGTCGAACTTGATTTTGGCGCCGAGGAACGTGACGCCCTTGCTGTAGTGCTGGCAGTACCGCTTCTTCGGGTGCATCCTGTAGCCATATTCTTCCAAAAGCATCCTCTCGCACATAGCTATGTGCGCAAGCCCCGCCTCCTTGTTCTCTACCACCCATATCATATCGTCCACGAACCGGGTGTAGGCGAGTCCACAAGTCTCGACTTGGAAGCGATCGAACTCGGCGAGGTCATAGTTCTTCTCGACCTGCCAGTATTGGTTGCCGAGACACGCTCCTTTGGACGGGTCATTGTTGAACACCACGCTCTTTCCGGCGGCCACAATGTCATCCCACCTGAATCTTGGAGATTTCAGCCTCGCGTGCTCCTGCGGATAGGCGTAATTGACTCTCATCAGAATATATAGCAGGTCGTCTCTTTCCTCTCCGTCCTTAAAACTCTCCTCGATAAGCTTTCTATAATTGTCGTATGACCTTTCGAGTTCAGTAGAGGGAAAGAACGCCTGTATGTCTCGCTGTATTATGTAGCAATCCCGCGTGAAGTTACGAGACACTCGGCGTATGTCCTCCATAACTTTGCGTATAGCTTTATCAGAGCCGTAGCCTATGCGGTTGTTGAAAGTGCTGTCGGTCAGCCTCGCCTCCACCAAAGGGCGGACCTTAGCGTCGAAGCGATACTGGAGCACCTTTATCTGCATAAGGCAAGCCATGACCTCGCGAGGCCTTGGAATCGGGTTTATGAATGCGTATAAAAAAGGAACAAGGGAGCGGTCGTTGAAATCCCCAAGCAGCCGCACAAGGTCTCTCTCCCAGTGCAGCTCGAAATGCACGCTGTCAAGGCTTCTGCGCTTGTTCGCACGGCAGCCTATATAATCGTCTATGAGGGCTCCAAGTTCCATTTCGTTCAACCATAATTCACGAGGGGAACGCAAAGGTTCTGGTTGTACAAGTTGTTGTTGTTAGCAAAGCCGTTGTTGCCATTCGCAATCCAACCGTTGTTCGAGGTGTAACGGGAACAAGACCAGACGTTGCTGTTCGAGGCCCTTGCCTTGCTCTTACCTGCCACTTCGTGGAAGGAGGGCCTCCTTTATGATTTCAGAGACTGCCGGCTCATCTTGCGATGCCGGTCGTGCCCCTGTTCCTTGATTTGATTATCGAGTTTTTCCAGCGCGTCACGCCTTCGTCAAGTCTTGCCAAGTGCTCAAGTATCTCAATCTTGATTGTATCCGGTTTCGTAGTATCGGATACGCTCTTGACACAGATGATGTTCCGCTCTCCTATGATTCGCATCGTCCGCAGGAACACCGCCACGTTCGCGCACATCCTCTTGAGGTGAATCTCCCTGTCCTCCTCGAAGTCGTAGGCAAGGGAGAACTCCTTGATTACATCAAGAATCTGCTCAATAGCCCTGTTGCCGTAGCGTATTCTGTCCACCTTTGTCATCATCATTTCAGCGCGGAGTAGCAAATCGTAAAGCTTCTCCGCATCGATGATGATTTGCGGCTGCGCCTTCTCTCCGGGAATCGCCCTCGGCTCGTAATACTCTGACTTTGGCATAACGCTCTTTGTTTTTGAAAGGGCGGGAGCGGGGACGCTCCTCGCCCAAGATTAAGACTAAGCCACGCCCTCGGCGGTGACATCCAAAAGCACGAGGGGAACGCAAAGGCCCTGGTAGCACAAGCCGCCGTAGCTAGCAAAGCCGCCGCTGCCAACCGCAACCCAACCGCCGTTCGAGGCGAAACGGGAACAAGACCAGACGAAGCTGTTATTGCCGAGCGCAGATGCGCCTATTGCGTAGAGCGCAGCATTGACCTTGTCAGCATTCCTGTCATTGACTGTAGGATATTCCAGAGGGCTGACGATGCTGAACACGTGGTCGATGTTTGGAATCACCCATTCGCCGCGCTTGAGCAGTTCGTGGTCGTAGCCGACTTCGACCGCCATCCTTGCGGCGGGACTCGCATACTTCTCCACGCCGTCCTGCCCCTTGTATGTAAGGCTGGCCAGATAGGAGGTGTTCTGCTTCTCCGTGCCATACCTGCTCTCATCATAGATTCCATACTCGGACGGCCTGACAGGAAGAAAGCTTTTCATAAACTTCAGCCAGCCTTCCTCACCCTCTCCGTAGATGCCACGGATATAGGCGCAATGGTCGCTCTGGTATTGCGATGTCCCGAGGTAGCTCGGAAGGCAGATGGGATAGGTGATTTTCACACTCTTTATGTCCGTAGCCGGATTATACGTCGTGCTGGAGTTGTCATTTCTGAAATACGTGAGCGCCCTCCACCAGTTGGTTATCGTTCCCTCGCCGCTTCTCGTGCCGCTCATCTTCAGCATCCGCGATGAGGCAATCCACTCCGGAGCGGTGACCACCGTTACGGCGAATCCGTTCTTCGCGCTGGCATACGATGCCTGTTGCCAAGCCACATACTTAAAGTGCAAGACGATGCTTCCGTCTTCCTGCATCTCTGCAACCCAGTCCTGAGTCGTGAACGGTTCGTTCGCCTTGAAGTAGTCGTTGAGCTGCGTCACGAGAGCCTCCGCCGAGGCGGCGTTGTAGCTGATGACATAGTCGTGATTGGCAGCCCAGCTGTCCGAAGCCTCACGAATGCTCAGCGTGCCCGTCCTGTCAGTCCCATCGAGGGTGTAGCCGGTGAGCTTCACGAACCACCGCTCGAACATTGCCTTGTTTGAGAACGTCTTGTTCATTATGCCCACCTTTCCGCGAAAGTCCGGATGATCCACGCCTATTACCACCACTCCGACTATCTCGTAGTTGGACATAAAGCTCTTTGAACTGAATGTGCCCGGAGCGATGAAATGCAGGGCATGCAGCCCGTCCAGCACGGCGATGCTTCCCGTGGTTGCCGACTTTAGCCCGACCACCACATTCCTGCCGTCGTACTTGCACTCGTTGCTTGCGCCTATGAGAGAGACTTGGCTTTCAAAGGCGCTCTTGCTGTCAGCCTCGTAGGCTGCTATGTTGTCGTAATACTTTATCATAATGTTTCCTCCTTGTTAAGCCTGTTTCCAGTCATTCACAGATTCGTTCCCGACGGCATAATAGAACCCTCCAGAAGCCGCATCGAGGTTGATGTAGTGCTGTCCCTTGAATGCCGGGATGCCGTCCCACGGAAGCCCCTCCGGGAGATTGACAGGAACGTTCGCTTCTGCTGGCACGCCGTGGCCGTATAAGTCCACCGGGTAGAGGCACTTCGTCAGCTCCTTCACATCGACCGTTCCGGCGGTGGCGTTGCCGAGGAGACCTCTGCCGTCTTCGAGAGACTTGATGCGCTCCTCAAGGCTGACCATACACTCGACCATAGTGCGGTGTTCGTAGATTCCGAACACTTGTGATATGAGATTCGCCAGTGCTCCGTGCTTCTCGATGATTACTGCGGTGTCGCTCACTCCTGGCTTATATGAAATCACCACCTTGCACGTCTGAGGGAGGTTAGCCACATAGTATCCGCTGTCCGGAATAGACACGAACCTGTCCTCGTTGTTCGGGAGATACCGCGTCTCCGTGTACGTCTCGACGGTATAGACAGGATACCCCGTATTTTCGGTGGTCTCCTCTTGCGTCACCGTCTTTGTGCCGGTCTCCTCATCAACGGTGACAACATAATAGAGAAGCTCTCCGGAGTCGTTCGTCTTCTGCACCGTCCTCTGCCTTTCAATCTCCTCGTAGATGGCAATCACGGTGATGTCGAGAGCCTTGTGCGTCTCATCTGAGGGATTGAACCCAGTCTTGATGAGAAGCTCGGAGCACGCGTCCACCGAGAACGGCTTGCTTATCGCGAATGCGGCGTTGGCGGCTGCCGAGCGGCTTGCGCACTGCACGTATTTCCCGCTTTCGCCGACTTCGAGATTCACGACTGTCCGCGTGGCGTTGTAGCCGAGAAGTGTCTTGAGCCTTTCATCAAGGTCTTTGATGTCATTCAAATCGTCAACGCTTGCCTTGATGCTGTCAGAATACTCTTTCGCGGACTTGGCTGAAGTTTCTGACTCTGTCGCTTTCTCAGCTGCTTCCGTCGCAGCCTGCTCCGCATCTTGCTTTGCGCTCTCAGCTGCTGCCTTGGCCGCGATGGCATCCTCATAGTGCGTCTCCAATTCGCTCAAAGAAGCATTGAACTGGGCAGGAGTCGCGTACTTGTCCAGCCCGTCTTCTGAATCGTTGATGAGGAGCTTGTCATTGCTCTTCACCTTGTCGATTCTGTCAAATTCTTCTGGAAATCTTTTTCCCATACTCTTTATTCGTTAAATATTACTAATCACCTATAGCAAGAAACCTCCGTCTTCCTTTTGGCTTCCCCAGATTGAAGTCGCAGGTCGCTTTTACCTCGTTCCAATACTCCATAGTTTGCGCAAGATATTCTTCACCTATTTTTCTGGCTTCTGCGCTTATGGATCTAATTGCCTTGAGCTCGACAGATGAACTCTCGTCGCCCATCTTGGTCACGACACCGAATGGCGTTACGCTTGTGCCATGCTGGAGAATGAAACGGGAGTATGCGAAATAACAGAGCGCCTTTTTAACTCCTTCCATTCTTTTCAGCTCGCCGCAACTGTCCTTGTAGTATCCTCCGTTAAGGAATTTCCATTCGTTGATTGGCAGGTCGCCTTCATTTTCCACAGCGATGATACAATCATCTTCATCTCTCAATTTATCCTCCGCTTGGCCGAGGAGTATGTCGCCAAGATTGTCAAGTTTCTGATAAAAGGCAGCGCCTATTCTTGGGATGACATCAAGACTCTCTGCCTCGCGAATGTAGATTTCAATCCGCTCGTCGCTGGTGTTCTTTGCAATCTGCCTTACTTTGCGTATGTCGTCAGCCTTAATAAGCATTTCTCAGTCCCTCCATGAGTTTTGTGATGTCTTCGTTGTCCAATCCATAGACGCATTCGAGAACCGTCCTTTTTTCCGGCTCCGTCTTGGTCTTATCAAAAAGCAGCTCCAGCACTTTATCTGTGTTAGCCCCCAATCTCTCAGCAAGAGTCTGATTCACTCTGTAGACCTTGGGGCTGATCGAGAAGTCTCGCTCGTTGTTCAGTTCCTTGTCATACCAAAGACCAAATAGCATTGAGAAAACACTTTCCAAGTCGAGCCGTTCGCTTTCCGTCTGGGCATTGTAGAAGTCGTAGGCATTTCTCATCAAATCGCTTCCGAAATTGCTTCCTACATCCTCGGAACGCAGGATTGGCGGCTGGCAAAATGCCCTTCCAATAATTGCCGGGGTCTTTGCCTCAGCTTTCTCAAAGTCCTTATCTGTGTTATTTGTCTCGAACGGCACAAACTCCGGCGCTTCCTCTCCTGCCTGGAGATTGATATACATGAGCTTACCAGCATTCATATCCCCTTGAAACGCTGAAACTTCATCCTTCACCTCGTCGTCTTGGTCTTCGCCGTTGCTTGGGTTGTTCTTGTCGATGAACATTCCTGCCGGAAGAAAGTTATGGCGAACGTTTCTATGCGTGATGTTGCTCAGCCCCTCCTCGTTGCTCATATCCGTGAGAGCCGCTTCGTAGATAGGCATCGGATAGACTTTGTCGCCGGCATTGGAGAAATAGAAGATTTGCCCCTTGTACCCGGCCCAGCCTCCAGCTTCCTGCACTTCCGAGATGATCGTATTCAAGTCCGGATTGAACAAATGAAAAAACTCGATGTCGCTGTTCTTGAATCTACGCAGCGCCGTATTCCGTCTGCCCCAGTCCGGATGAATGGCTAACCTGTTGAACCTGTAATCATCATCAAGGCTCTCGAAACGCACATTCTCAAACGGGACATGGCTCACACTCACAATCTCACCAAGAGCGTTGTAATTCACGTGGATTGCGAATCCACCGAACTCGGCATAGTCGCCAGCAACAGACCTCAGCACCATATTGGCCGTGTCTCCCTTGCTGTTCACGACGGCATCTGCGAACTCTTCGTTGTTGAATCCTCTTCCTATTACAAACTTACGGTAGGTGTCAAGACAGGAGGCTCCTGTCACTGAAGCGGAGACAATCTCCATAATCTTCTGTGGCAGGTCATTCTTCTCCCCATAGGACTGAACTTTCAGCGACCTGTTATTGACGCTGGTATAGCTCTTTTGTGTCTTAAATGTTTCTACTCGCATAATTTCTTGAAATGAAAAATCGGTCACAGTGGACTTCCATTGCAACCGATTGAACTTGTCCGGCAATCAGTTGCCGACCGCGGCTACTTCTTTCCTCCGGACTTTTTCTTTGTTCCGTAGGCTGCGGCCAGCTCCTTCCAGTTGTCCGGGTATTTGCTGAAATACTCGATATTCCTTGGTTCGGCTTTCAGGTGGAACAGAGCCAATTCGTCCGTGAGGTTCACCCTTGTGCACATCTTGGTACTGTCTCCGCCCTTTATGTCCAGAAGCAGGGCTCCAGCCCTCAGCTCGAACGCCCTGTTCTCCTCCTTCTTGAACCTTTCCGGCTCGGCTTTCATAAGCAGGACATAAGCGTCTACCCAGCACTCTGAACACGACTTGTTCAACTCCTCCCTATAGCCTTGCCGATAGAGGGATTCCGTAGCGGCTCTGAAATCAGAATCCGTTTTTGCAAGCTCGTGGATCTTGGAATTGCTGAGTTTTCCATACGTCTGCTTGTACTCCGTGATGTCCATTATGCTAATCCTGTTTTACGAGTGCCTGAATGAGCGCGTCAGTCTTTTCCTCGCTTCCGGCATCCACGGTCTTTGGAAGCTCGCTCTCCTTGAAGTTATCTCCTGAAGCAAGGGAGAACTGGTAGATAATTCCATCACTTGCAGTTGCATCTTCAGTAAATTCTGACATCTCAAGACCATTGTCCGCTCCGAGAAGCTCCCATACAACTCCGTCCTCATCCTTGTTCACATTCTTCACCAGGGCGACAACCTTTGTCTCCTTAAGCTTATTCAGCTCATCCTTGACCTCCTGCGTTTTCTTGAACACGCGGCACACCACCTTATGGTCAAACGTGTTTACATACGTTCCCTTTGACAGGGTGCAGCTTCTCTCAAACGAGTTCTTTGCGCTCTTGTATTCCACGCCATTTGCTCCTACCGCAAGAGTGAGAGCAGAGATGACTCCATCGGCCTCCTCCTTAGTTGCCTTCTGCCAGTCCTCGAAGTTCAGCAGGATTATATCCGGCTCAATCGCCGGAGTCGTGCTCTTGCACCCGGCAAGAACAAGATTCTTTGATATTTTTCCGCAATTTGTCATAATAACCCTATTTTAAGAGCTTTTCCACCCTCGGATGGTAGATTGTATTACCGAGCAGTGGAAAAGCCCAAATGAGCCCTTTTACTGCGCAAAGACAAACCTTGCATCGTTGATGAGTTTCGCGTCAATCTTGTCGGTAGCCTCCATTCTGTTGATGCGGCTCTTCTTGTCATAGAAGATGTCCACATCCTCAAGTGCACCGTTTGACGGTGTGCCGACACCTAGGTTCGCCTTCTCGATGAGAACCGCCCTATGCGGCGCCTGATACTTATCCCCGAGGTCGTTGTAGCTCTGAATCATCTTGTCCCAGATAGGAACAGGGATGACATCCACTCCGAGGAACTTGAGCGAGTTCACTCCATCCACAAGGTTCTTGTATGTGCTCTCTATTCCCTTGCCGGTCAGATACTGCTGGTATCCATCTGCTATTGTCTGGGTTACGAGAAAACGCATGTTGCCGGTTCCTCTCATCTCGATAGGCGCAGCGTAGTACATCTTCGAAAGGATGTCATACGCAGCGTCGGCAGTCATACCATCAAGCTGTGTCTTCTTTGTGGCATTGGTGTTGGCTTCGATGGCCACAAGGAGTTCCGGATGAGATGTGACGGCGGTCTGGAGCTGCTTGAAGAATCCGGCATTAATGATGTTGAAATAGTCCACATCCACACCTGCCGTGATGATTCCGCTATCCGCAACATTCTTTGCATCCTTGTCGGAGAACCATACGATTCGGTAGAGCATGTCCTTGATTGCCTGTCCGAGCACATTTGCAGCTATGACCATATAGTCTGTGTCCGAGAGGTCGTTTCCGCGAACCCCCTTGTTCATACAGTAAACCGCCATGGAAGACTCCAGGTCTTTTGCGCACTGGTCGATGATGACCTCCCACGCCTTAGGCTCCCAGACAACTTTCCTGGTGCTGATGTTCCAGTCCTGCGCAGTAGGGTCGCATCCCTGCGCTTTCTTTCCGACAGGGCCTCCTTCAGTGACGAACCCAATTTCCTTGTCATACTCGATACCTTCAAATATCGTGTGCAGGAAATTAAGATCCGGCGCGTGCAGGATGTCGTCGAAAATGAGTTCGTTGATGTCACGCACCTGCTCCGCAGTGAACGTGAACTTGCTCAAATCAATTACCTTTCCCATACTTACTTCCCCCTTGTGAATTTAAGATTCTCTCGAAGCTCAGCTTTTCTTTCCTCTGGAGTAGGGGCTGAGTTTCCCTTCTTTCCAGGTGTCCTTACGCGCCCCGCAGGAACGTAATTGGACCGAACTTCTTTCTTGAGCTCGCCGATAATCCCCATAGCCTCAGCGAGGGCGTTACGGAGATTCGCGTTCTCTTCCTGCAATGCGGCATTGTTGTCGTCCGTCGGTTCCGGTTCATCCGGCTCCGGCTCCGCAGGTTCCGGTTCCGTGATTTCGGTAATCACGCCATCAGCTATTGTCACTGTCCGCCCATCAGCGATGGTGAAAGTGCCGTCCGGAGATGCGCTCATGCCGACCTCAAGATTGTCGTCCTCGCTCTCTGTCGAGAAAAGGACATTACCCTCGTCGTCCACAAAATCGTAGTCGACCACCTGGCCACCCAGCATGTCGTGAATCTTGTTCACCAAACTGGTAGCCCTTGACAAAAGTGTTTTTTTCTCTGCCATATTAAACTTGTTTAACTTGATATTAGTGTTGTACGAATTAATCTTTGACACAAAACCAAGGGCAAGCAATTCCTTTGCGTTATGCTCCTTGCCCTCTTTCATCATCGCTTCAAGAGTCGCCCTGTCACCGCCTGTCCGTTCAGCGTAGATGTCGAGAATCCTGTCTTGGAGAACTTTCATCGTATAAGCCTGTGCGCTGACTTCTGTTGTTGAGCCACATGCACCTCCCTGCACTTCATGGATGAGGGCAACAGCATTCGGATTTGCGCTTCTGTTCTCCGCTGGTGCAGCGAGCAAAAGGGTAACTGCCATTGAATGACAACATCCCTCAATGTTCATGTAGATGTTCTTTCCGGATGTCCTCAGCCAGTCATAAATCGCAAAACCCTCCTCGACTTCTCCGCCCGCGCAGTGGATGTTGAATCTGAAATCAGTCTCGCTCGGATTCGCCGCAAACACTTTCTGAACGAAGTCAAGAGAGAACACGCCGTCCTCGCCGTCCCAGCTGTACCACCAGGCGTTGTTCTTGTTTGCTATAGGGTTGTATAGTCTGATGTTAATCATAATATGTGTATATGATACTCTCTTCGCTACAAAGGTAACTGAAAATCTTTCAATTCTAAATGGGAAACTTTTTTACCATTCCTTCTGCATATAGCTTACAATCTTCCTAACATTCTCCTCGCAAGTGAAGCACCGTCTGCCAATTTCTTCATAAGCGGACATTCTCGAAAGTCCGCCAGACAGTAGGGAAGTCCACATTTCGTAGATGTAGATGTACCTGCCGACATTCGCCTTTAGAAGGCCGACTTTCGTGAACGACTCCACCTGTTCGGCGGTCAGTGTCTTTGCGAGTTCGTATGTCGTCATATCTTTGCTGATTCTTCGATTCGTGTATAGTTTGTATCCGCCTCCCTAATATCCGTGATGGCCGTGTAAATCTTTAGGTCGCTTATCACTCCACTCATTTTGGAAGCTATCAAGTCCGACAGCCTTTCATAGTCAAGCTCTTTTGATTCTTGTGCCCCGGAGGATAAAACCGATGCGCTTCCGAATCCGGTATTAGGAACTGATGAATTCTTGCCTATGTAGCTTATAAGGTTCAGCAACTCCGGGAATGCCCTTGACGGGTTGGCGCTGATTATCCTCTCGTCTCCCTCCGTGTTGATAAGAACACCGCCTCCCTCGTGTGTAGGGCCTTGAACAAGTCCTCCTTGACGCGCCTTCGGCAGCGGTTCGGCAATCACTGCGGCCAACTGTGCAGCGCCTACAGCTGCGGCGACAGCAGTAAGAGCTGCCGTACTTATACCAAAATCCACTTTCGGAACATCCGCCCAGATCTTCATAATGGCAGTGGCCGTGTTAATTGCTATCTGCATTGCGCTCATAGCCTTCTGCCTTATAGCGGCCTTTCTCTCGATTTCCGCTTTCTTCTGGTCAAGATCTGCATCCAGTTTCTCGACTTGCTTATCATAGTCCTTCTGACTTATAAGCCCGGCTTTCAACTGCTTGTCGAGAGCCGCTTTCTTTTGGTCGTTATCCTCCTCAGCCTTCTGTACTTGCGCATCTCCAATGTTGTTCATCATATCGTTCAGAGAGCCAAGAATATCCATAGCCTGCGACGCATAGTCGCTGATGGCATCTATCTTCTGCTGATTGCGCTCTGCTTCAAGTTCGGCCTGTTCCTTTTCCAGCTCTGCACGTTGCTGCGCTGAAAGGTTTTCCATTGCCAGTTCCTTCTCAAGGAACTCCTTGCGAATCCTGTACTGCTCGTTCGCATTTTTCCATGCGATGGCGAACTCTTTATTGAACGATGCCTCTCGAAGATTGTATTCCAGTTGTGCAAGTTCTTCCTCGTCTTTCAAAGTACTCTGCCCGGCAGCTTTTTTCCTTTCTATGATTTCTTTCAGCTGCTCGATAGCCAGTTTTGTCTTCTCGACCTCATCGGCAGAGAATTGACGCAAGTCTGCTCTGTATAATTCAGTCACTGCTTCCTCGATGGACGCATTTGTCTGATCGTTATACGCTTTTCTGGTCTGCATTATCTGCTTCTCCCTTTGCTCGGCAAGGTTGCGCAGATAGAAGTCTTTTTCTTCCTCGCTCATCTGGGCATCGTTCCGTATGGCATCCTCCGAAACCTTGAACTTTGCCCGGATATCGTCAAGAGCCTGGTCAAGAATCTTTCCTCCTGCAAGACTTATTGCATTCGTGACCTGCTCTTTCTGGAAGTCAAACAGTTCATTCGCCTGTTGAGTCAAGAACGTGTCCATCTCGGCTTTTAATGCTTTCAGTTCCTGCTGATAGGTCTGAGCTGTTATCTTCCCATACTTCAGCTGCTCTTTTAACTTTTCTTTCTGCTGCTTCTGATCCAGGAGCAATGCCGCTGCTGACATCTTCTGGTTCCACTCGAACTCGGCTGCGGCATTCTCCTCGTCTGTCTTGCTCCAGTCCTTTAGATAGGCTGTCCGCCTTGCGAGCATCGTATTCTGCAATCTGCTGATTGCGTTGAAAGTCTTCTCCCAATGTTCATACGCCTTGTCTGCGGCAGACTTCTGTGCATCCACTATCTGCGCGTTTATATCTTTCGTCTTATTGAAATAGTCAGTTTGGGCCTTGACCATCTTAGCGTAAGCCTCGGCTTCCTGCTTCTTTTCCTCGGCTGAAGATTCCGTGAGGGAGTTCTTGGCCTTGATGATTTCATATTCAAGCTTCGCGTCCTGATACGCTCTGTCCGCAATCTCGCTTTCAATCTTGCCTACCTGCTTCAAGAATCCAAGGCGTTCCTTTTCTGTGTATTTGGTCTTTTCGGACACTTTCGCCCTCAGTTGTGCAGCCTCAAGTTCCGCATCCGCATTCTCGACAATAGTCTCGCGCTCCTGCCTTGCCAACTGAATCTCTGCTTCCGCTATTGCCTGTCTCTGCTTCATTGCGTCGCTTACGAGACCGAGCTTGTTTAGAAGATTCACCAAGCCGTCAGCAATCCACGCAATAGCCTTTCCCAAGCCCTGGCATATAATCGTAATGCCGTCAGTGATTACGCCGAATGCGCTCATTGACTTTGTGACCGCATTCAAGTTATCTTCACTGCTCTTAAGCTTCGAAATAAGGGCTGTGACGATATTTACCAACACTCCAAGTATTGCTATTACAGGTGTGGCACTCATCGCCTTTAGACCGCTTGTCACATTCTTTAGAGGATTGATTATCTTTCCGGCAGAACCTCCCATCTGACTAAACGCCGTCATGAAACCCTCAGCATAGTTTCCCACATTGCGCGTGTGGACTCCATACTGCGCTTCCATTTCTTTTATCTTCTCGTTCAGCTCATTAACCTCCGCTGCCTGCTTCTCCCATTCTGGACTGCCGGCATCTTTCATTGCGCGGAGTTTGTCTTTTGCAGTGGAGAACTCTGCACATAGTCCTTTTAGCGTGTCCTTGTAAAGTTGTTCTGAGATGATTTCGTTCTGGACAGCACGACTCTGCTCGCTGTATTCCTTCTGCAAAGCCTTCTTTGTCTCCTTGAGCCTAATCAGTTCAGCAGTCTCTTCCTCGGTCAGAGTCTTGCCCTCCTTCTGCTTCTTCTGATATTCGGCAATCTGAGCATTGACGCTTGCTATGGATTTTTCCAGCTGCGCCATAGATTGGATGCTCTTGCTGGCATCTACATTCAGCGTGAAGAGCACATTCTTATTTTCCGCCATATTGTTTTCTTAAAAATTTACCTATCTTTGCCATCGAGATGCCGTGAGGTCCGTGCACTTAGTCTCTGAGTGGCAGCTTAATCTCTTTTTATAATGACTTCGCGTTTCTCGGCTCAAAGTCCCAGTAGCTTGTCTTGGACTCATCTCGACTCCGCACGGTACAGATGTTGGACACTCGTTTCCATTTACCGTTGCCTTCATTGTGATACATAGCTATGGACAGTTCGGCAATGCCGTCGCTGGCTCTATTGCCAATCCTTCCACCTCTGGTCTTAGCTCTATCGGGTATGTCCGGAAGAGTCATTAACTCGCCAAGCTCAAACACTAAACTCACATTCGCATACTTCTTGCGAGTCTGGGAAATCTCGCTAATCTTACCAGTTCGGAGTAGCTCATCACCGATGATTCTCCAGCCAAGAAACCCGCCGCTATTCTGCCTTCTTACTGTTCTCCACCCTCCATACTTCGGTGCTACCGTGTTCTTTACAGTACGGCAGGTTTTCGATGTGGTGGCCTCGCCTGTCTTGTCCTTATACTCGAAGAACATACCCCGTCGCGCATATCCGTACCTAATCAGGCATACCTTGTAATCCGGGTCTGAAATATAGCCATCAATCTCGCTCTGCGTCTTATTCGTCAACGTGGCGAAATAGCCTCCATTGCCGTTGGAAGATACGGCAATCTCCGGGGTAGCGTCATCGTCACGGCTGGCAGCTATCTCGTTCATCTGAAGCATCTCTATGTCTGCCGTGCATTCATCTTTTGTAGTGAGTTTCAAAACAGCATAATAGTGACCAAGAGAGAACGAATATACAGGACTTGTAAGATCGAGCTTTGCGAGAAACATTGTGTCAACGCGTATGGATGACTTGACCACCGATGCGTTCCGTATACACCTTGCAAAACCGGCATACTTGGTTCCTATGAGTGAATCCCAGCTCATTCCGTCAAATGTGAGAATCTCCTGCCCATTCGAATATGTTGCGCTGTATCTGAGTATTCGCGGCTTCACATCACTGTATTCCAGCTCACCCTCGTCGTCCTTCGTATACAAAGGAATCTTTACGCGGCTGTTGAACATATCGCTTGCGGCGAAATCCAACTTCAGCACTTCCTTTTCGGCGTCAAGATTATCATTGTAGATAAGCAAGGCTCCATCCCCGCTATTCTTAACGGTCTCATCTTCAGCATATCTGAAGTAATTCTTCTTTGCATACTGCCCATAGGTGTAACTCCTTTCGGAAGGAGCGCCGTCTTTGAATATCAATCTTCGGGTGATGTCCTCGGCGTTGCTTCTTGCACTGTAGATATCGTCGATGCTGAGAAATCTAATTGTTGTCTCATCCGGACAGACAGCAACCAATCCTTCAATCTTCATAAGATTCTTCAGCAGCTGGCTTACGGTCCAGTCCGGCAAGTTCTGGAACATAGGGTACACCCCTCCGTAAATCAGTTCTTGCTCCTCGTCATAGTCCGGAATTATATTAACTTTGCCGGACATTACCGTAGGAGCGCCAGTATGGACGGCCGTTCCTACAGAGAATATCTCTATTCGTATTCGAACATAATCCTCCACGTTGAGCGAGAGCCCCTTGATCTTATCATCGTTAGAACTTACCGAGTACACGAAGTTCGAACCCGACGTGCTGCGGTATAGACTGATATATCCCAATTGCTTTGCAAATGTTCCGTCTTCAGCCGTGGCGTAGATATTTATCTGCTGTTGATTGACCCCGCTATAGGCTGGTACAGAGTACTTGAAGTCCGAGGATACTATAATTTTCAATGTCTTAATGTCACTGACATCAAACAGTCCGTTGCTTACATACATTCCGCGTATGTCATCGTCACCACTTCCCACGGCAAGACTATACACGTACTGGTACATATAGATTCTCGAAGCGAGATTAGCACCGATTATTATCCCCTGCAACTTCTTGGCATAGTCATCGGCAATCGTTCTTGTGATAGGAATTCTATAATTCGTCAGTCGGGCTTTATTCTCAAAAACAACTCCACAACGCGTCTCTATCTCACTAAGGATGGTATCCACCTTCATAGCAGGATGTCTGTATCCTCCCGTATCGACATTGTAAGGGAAAAGCGGGTTACTCGCCACGGCCGTGTCGTTCCACGGCAGGTAAATATCCTCTTCGCCAAACTGGCTTCTCAAATCACAAATCTTGTACTCGAGAAGATTCTTGAAGACAGATACGTTTCCCCAAGTGAACGAGAACTTAATGGATGTGCCGGACACTGAGAGCAATGTGCCATAGCCGCTGAACATCTGAACTCCGTCACGCAGGTATATAGCCCTGTGCTTGCGGTAGGCATAATCAGAGCTACTCCCAGCCACTTGAGGATTGCCGATGGCTGCGAGGTTTCTCCTTGTTGCAGGAAAGTCCACAGAATTTGTCCTGTTGCTTACAATCGAGTCGATGTCAGTGAAGAGAGGACTCTGGAATACCAGGGACACCGCTTTCCCGTCAGTCCTGTCCATTAGGACATCATTGATATAAATCTGTTCTGTCATAGCTTCTAATATTGAACGTTAATTGCTGGCAGAACGAATGTTATTTCCACTCCGAACTTTTCGCCTTTTGTGTCTATGCTTCCGTCGAATTTCTCGACAGTGAGCCTTATCCATTTGCTGTCTTTCTCATTATACCACTCGATGAGAGGGCTGAACGGGATGTTCTGCAGAGCATCATAATCCTGTCTTGATAGCATTGACGCGCCTGCAGTCACACTTGCCTCGGCGCTCATCGCATACGCCATCTTGTTGGTTGTAGCTGTTTCGGTATTCTCCACGAATGGGCTGAAAGTACTTACTGACTTCACTGATCGTGTCTGCTTCTGGGTCTTCCCGAACATAAAGTAATCCACGCCTCCGAGATAATTCAGCCATCTGACATAGAACGGCCTTGCCGGAGTGCACATGCGGAAGATTCTCCTATCCATATCAAAGCCCAGCAAAACCTCTTCAGTCTGGTGTACAAGGACATCTTTGCCAACTTCATCCTGCAAGGTCTTCTGTTTCGCCGAATACACCAGCACTCGACCAATGGTGCCCTGCGGGATATCGCCATTGGATGTCGCCACATTTTTCTCTGCGGCCATAACCGTATAGTCAAGTGGATAGTTCTCGTAGTATTTCAATCTTTCAAGAGTCGTAAGGATTCTCCCTGTTTCTTCAGTCCTGTCTTGGCTGTCTCCTATTTGTGATACCCCGTTCACGGCCACAAATGAACTTGATGTAACCCTTGCGCTTACTGTGTGGCCCACATACAGGGCAGGGTCTGAAATGACAACTTTTGTCCCGAAGACCGCAAGTGAGTCCTCAAACTTGCTTTTGACCACTTCGCTTGCATTGAACATTGTCTTTCCTCCGAACGATTCGGCTGTTAAGCTCACACTTGAGCCATCACCAAAATAGAACGACAACTCGCTGCTGTCTATATTCGTGTTCCTATATGCGATGTTGTCCTTATCCTTGCAGATGTATAAATCCCCGCTGTAAGCCTCGTTTGGCTTGAGGTATATGCAGGTATTGTCTTCTGGAGGAAAGTCTGGGAATGACGCCGCGGAAAAGCTTATGTAAAGGATTGCGTTAATCTTTGTGCAGTACTTTGACATTGCCCATTCCGTTACGCCTTTCATAACCTTGACGGACACTTCGCCATTGTCTGTATTTGCCGTTATGAAGATGTCGGACGCAGTCTTTGCGCCGAATGTGTACTTCACTTCGTCGTTGTCGATTGACACATAACATGGCTTCTTTTCAAACGGAGAGGCATAGCCGTCAGTAACGTGCAGGTACTTCTCCCTAACGAACATCGCAGGATTGTGGGCGTTATACACGAAAGGCGGCAGCGTCCATAATGCCACACCTCCGTTTCTGTTCTCGTTCACCTTGTTCGTCCCGTTCCAGACAGACAGGTAGTTGCTTCTTAAAATATCTCTCATAATCTTACAGTTTGTTTCCGAACCCTTGGAATCCCTTTGTAAAGCTGTTTTCCATTGCCGTTGTGAAGAAGATGACGAGTTCTTTTTCCACGAACTCAGTTAGGTCTGCCACGGCTGGAGTGAAAATGTCCTTGCGCCCTCCTTTCCGATATAAGGCAGTACCGAACTTGTTTATCTTCCAACGCAGGTAGTTGGCCATCCTCAGATACTCTTTCTCATCCTTGCAGTTGAAGTTTCTCGCCTTCATCCATTCAATGAGCCTCTGGTTGAATCCGGCAGGGTCCGGCTTTCCACCCTGATACACACCTCGTCCGGTTTCCAGATTCCCGAAGTAAGGACGGCCAAGTATCGTCGCCACATACCCGGCTCCTTGCGCCTTGATTCTGTATTCCAGAGAACGCAGGGTCTTGCCGGTTGCGACCTGCCCTGCGTTACGGCTGTTGTTCTTGATTGTCGCCACGCAAGCGCTGAATGCCTTGTCAAGCATTGCGCGGATAGTTTCAGTGCTTAGTCCTGTTGCGCTCATATTCCTTGCTCAATTTTGTCTCGTATTTCCTTTCTTCGAGGTCTGTGTATAGGATAGCGAAAACCTTTGAGTATGGCCAGTCGAGAACCGTATCTGGGTCTGTCCCATAAGCCTTTGCTAGTTGCTTGACAGTAGACATACTCCCAACCTTTTTGCTCAAGTCCTTGATTCCTGCCCTTATCTCTTCATCGGAGGGCGTGTAGTCGAGTAGCCGACGCTCCTTATCTATCCATTGCGAGAACCCCACGGCTATGCCGTCAAAGACCTTTATCCTCTTCTTCATCGGCAGTACCCTGCGGTCAAATCCGAACACAATCTTGAAGGCATCGCACAGTCTTTTGTACTCTGACTTATCCTCGTCTCCGAAGATGTCGCCAAGCTCTACCCTCATTCCGTATGTGAAGTAGTCTCCTTCCCAATCGAAATGCCCTATCCTGTATTTTCCTATCCGTATCATAAGCACACGTCGAATGTCACTTCAAACCTAAGCAGGAGGCTGACGCAGTTGGCATCGAACCTCGGAGGCTCGGCCATCAGCGTGAAGTCTGAAATCTGGTCGAAGTCTCCGGATGCCTCTAGAGCCTTTATGAAAGGCAATACGGCGTCTTGCTCTATCCTTTCACGGATATGCTCTCGCTCTCTTGCGTCACACTGGAATTCGGCTAAGTCCATAAATGAAAGTTCTACAGTCACAGACTTCTTCTTAAGATAAGCGCCGAACAGCCGGCCGTCAGTGTATTCCTCGAAGAACACGCAAGGGAACTTCATATCGTCAGCCTCCACGTTCATCATTCTGTCCGTGTCGAACTCGAATGAATAACCAAGGCAGGAAGCCTTCACAAGGTTTTCTATTGTCTCCAACAGTTTCATAATGCCACCTCCTCCCATTTCTTGCGACTGAACGCCAGCCCTTGGCCGAGTCCGTCAATCACTTCTGTAAACTTCATGATTCTATGTTCTTGATATTCTCGTTCTCTGTTGCGGTGATCTCATCTCCACCATTCCGGTAAGCGCATCCGGAGCATCGTCGTGAGCGTTGCGCCCCTTTTTTCTGAAAGAGGTGACAGCGTTGTAGAACAGTGGCCACCTTATTTTCCAGTCAGAGGGGAAATGGATAAGGTTTTGCACTTCCACCGAATGGCCGAAGATTCTCTCGACTTTATTCCCGCCCTGGTTAAAAGTCACGACCCTTGTCTTGGCGTTGCCGAGTTCCCTCATGTTCTTCTCGACAGCACGGCTGAAACCACGCCCTCCGTTGTTTCCTTCGATGTTAGCCACACCCACATTATCGGCAGTCATCATCCTTGCTTGTTCCGGCTCGGTATATTCCATTCCCTTGTCAGTGAAGAGGACGTTAAGGATATACATCTCGCCCGTGGAGAAGAACTCCACATAGTCTATCGAACAGTGATAATCTGCGCCAGTGTCTGCCGTATCCGTATAGTTCTTGACGATATGGGCTCCGATAGGCAGTGTATCGTATGTCTTTAGCCGTTCATACATCAGCCCCTCCAGCGGAGTAGGGTTCTGCATATACTGAGTCTGAAACACAAAAGGATTTGCAAGCTCCAGCTTGTGAAGTTCCTCCAGAGTATGCTTGAACTCCCAAAGAGGGTGTTCCATTCCCTCGCTGTCGTATGTTATGGCGGGGAGGCTCAGCACTTTCCATTCATCCGGCTCAAGGTCTATAAGATAGCCGCACAAGTCCCGCTCGTGTGTTCTCTGCCCGATTATGATTATCGGGGTCTTTCGGCTGTTCACACGGCTTCGTATGGTGGTCTCGAACCGTCTGTTCACCTGCTCTCGCACAAGGTCTGACAGTGCGTCCTCCGGCTTGATAGGGTCGTCAATGACGATGGCTCCGGCAAACTTGTCCGGATTGAACGCCGCCGTGAACTCATCAAGGTCAGCCTCGTCGTCCTCGACCTCGCCTGCACCGAATCCGGTCACCTGCCCAAGAGTGGACACGGCATATAGCCCACCTCCACTAGTGGTGCTCCACTTACACTTCTTGTCAGAGCCGAACTTTATTCTGACATACGGAAATATGTGCTGATAGTATTCCGACTTGATTATATCCTTGATGTCCTCAGAACTGTCTTGGGCAAGCGATGACGAATATGACAGATGAATGAATTTGCTCGCCGGATTAAGCGCCAAGCAGTAGGCTATAAACAGCCTTACAGCAAGCTGTGTCTTTCCATATCTTGGAGCGATGTTTATGATGAGCTTGCGTGTCTCACCTCTGACAACTGACTCCAGAGCCTGTATGATCTTGAGGTGTTGTTCCCCAAAGATGTATCGCGCTTTGTACTTCTCCTGGAACACTGAGGCTACGAACAATTCAAGCGAGCCCAGCATCAGCTGCCGTCTCGCCTTTACCAACAGTCTCTGGTATGTCGCGTCACTTACCACCCTTTGAAAGTATTTCGAGTTCCTCCTTTGTCAATGGCTTGAGATCTATGTCAGTGGAAACATTGGCGTCAATCTCCCGTCCCTCGATGTATCCGCGTTTCTTGCCCTTTGTCTTCAAGAAGAAGATTATGGCCGTGAGGTCTCCGTCGTTGACTTTCTCAACCAGCCTTGTCTCGGCATAGTCGATGACAGACTCCTCCGCCTCTTTCAGCTTCTCGTCAAGCTCCGGATACTTTCTCCTCCACGAGTAGAAAGTGCTCCGGTCTATCCCGAGCGAATCGCAGGTCGCAGATATGTTGCACACCTTGTTCTTGAACACTTTCACTATGGTGTCGTCACTGATTCTTTTCCTCTTCATTTTTTATTCGTGGTTTTTGTGGATTTTGCCCTTCTGTCCGCTGTCCCAGCTATGGCAAGAAGCGTGTCCCTGTAGCTCATATTCTTATTGAGCGCCAGACACTTCGCGAAATGGTCAATCGGGCCTAGCCCGGGGAACAGGTTAAAATCTATGATATACACAGCGCGTTCCTTTACTCTGAAGTCCACCCTCATATAATGGCAATCCGGGAATATGGCGCTTACAACCGCCCGTATAATGTTTGACAGGTATGCGTCCCTTAATGGCTCGCACACTTCATTCTCCGAGAACTTCACGTCGTGGGTTACGAACTCCGTCGGGATGTTTACCTTGACAGGGAACACGCGGACTTCCGAGCCGTCGTTCAAGACGGCAGCGGTGCATTCGTATCCGTCTATGTATTCTTCCACGATTGGCTCGTATCCCTGCCTGAGCAGATCGTCACATTTCATCTGGACCTGCCTTGCGGTCGTGCATTTGCTACGTTCATCCACCCCGTTGCTGTCCTCGCCGAATCTCGGCTTCACGAAGTATGTCTTTCCCTCTTCGATTGCCTCGCGTTTTCTTATTGTCCTCGGGGAGCAGATGTTTCTTGATAGCGTCTCGATTTCGCCTTTTATCTTCTCCTTGTCTTTTGTCAGCCGTATCGTCCGTTCCGTTTCGACTGTATTCGCCACGCCTCGTTCCACTATCCTGTCCAACACCTCCCTGTCTCTTGTCTGGGCTATCACGATGTCTTCCCGATAGATGAAGTCGAGGCTGGTTTCCCTTGTCACGGAAACTATTCTCACGTCGTCTCCGAGAGCTTCCTTGATGAACCTCACATTCCTTTCCGACACATAGTTGTCAGTGTCCGTTCTTGTCATCACTATCCAAATCATACCCCATTGCTTTTAGTTGTTCCCTTGCCAGTTTCAGAATGGTGGCGAAAGCCACAGACGACGACTGAATGTTCAGCGTGCTCCTCAGCTCTTTGTTCAGTTTCAGCAGCAGCTCCTCGCTCGGATCTGAGTCCGCAATCATCACCACGTCGCTCTTTCCGGAAAGCTCCTTGATGTCGCCGATGAGCTCACCGAACGACTCCTCCGCATCGCTGTACAGAATGAGAGACACGGTATAGCAAGCCTTAATCGGCACTATGCTCATCTGGTTGGCCGCCATCGTGCCTATCTCGTCCATGGTGATGTTTGAAATCCTCTTCCATTGCACGTCCTTGATTTGCTCGAAGAGCTTCTTGAGTATCGCCTTGTTATCCTCGCCGTGGATGGAATTGTGGCTCAGCTGCAGACCGATAATCTCGTCTTGGGTGAGGTTCTTCTCGTCCGTCCACAGAAACCCGAGTTCCTTGTATCCGAGCTTCCTTGCAGCCTTCACCCGGTGGTGCCCGCTTATAATCGTGTACCGTCCGTCCTCCTTGCGGTAGCAGGAGGGGACCGAGCTCATCCCGGACAGCCCTATGCTTTCGCAGAGGTCGTTGAACATCTCCTCGCTCATAACGTTTGCGTTCGTCTCCGCATCGTCCACGAGCGACAGGTCAATCTTCCTGTATTCCCATTTGTCTTGTATCATACTACTTGCTGATTTGTTTCCTGTATTTCTCTATGATTTCGGCTTCGCTGCCGTACTTTCCGAGGGTCGTGATATAAACGAGTTTTCCATACTCACTTTTCGAGTCGTCTTTCTTGTACTCGCCACGATACTTCATCGAGCAGGGGTTCTTCGTGTAGACGCAAGTATAGACATCCTCCACGAGTCTTCCTATCGACCTGGAGAGCGTCTTCTGGACCAGACTCGAACGGACGCAGTAGAGGATGAACTTCGACAGCCTCGGAACGTCGTTGTTCGTGCAGAAGTCGGATAACTGCCAGAGGTCGGCAATCTTCGCTCTCGGAAAGTCAAACCCGAACCCTCCGAGGCAGCAGTCCCCGTACATAACGGCAAAGCAGAACCGCGACATCGAGATCTTGTCCACCTTCTTGATGAACCTCTTCTGAAGGCAGAGAAGCTGGGCTCCGGTTATCCTGCATATCCGGAGTTTCTCCGGCTCGCTTATGTCTATGTCGGCCGGAGGAATTTTGACGGCGAAGTCCTCGATGTCCTGCCTCTCTCTGAACGCCTCGGTCTTATCCGGCTCGAAATTGCCGTAGAGATAGCGCCCCTCGTTCTTGGCGCTCGCGTACTTGAGGAACGACAGCTTGACGAGGTTCGTCAGATACGGGCTCTCGCTGAACATTATGAACCTACACCCCTCCGGCACGGACTCCACAAGCCCGTAGTAGTCCGTGGCTTTCGGAACACAGTCGAAGCCCGTCTCGATGTTTGACTTGAGAAAACGCCATATCCCGTTTGTCTTCTTGCTTGTCCCGAACTGGAAGAACACGTTCCTCTCCGTCTCTATCGCGTCACGTACATCCCCGAAGTGGAACTCCACAGACTGGAGCATCTCCACAAGCTCGGAAGCGGACTTCTCAATCTTCTCGATGGACTCCTGCGCCTTTGCCTTGAAAGCGTCGAGCAGCACCTGCCCGTAGATGGTGTTCGCGTCGGCGTATTTCTTTATCTGGGTGGCGTACAGAATCAGCGCCACTTTTCTCACGGTGTCGTCCGAGTTGAACATCTGCATCCACTGGAGCTTCTCCTTGAACTCCACGTCGGCCGTTCCCTTGACGACTGCGTGGATGAGTCCGCAGACCTTGTCCTGCGTCCATACTGATATTCTTCTCTTCCTCCACATTGCAAGCTCGTACGAGAACGACATGTCTCCGCCGACTATGGCCAGCTCGTCAAGCCCGAGGTCGTCGAGGCACTTCGCGTACCTCGCGTTGAAGGAGAGCCTTGTTGTCATGAAGCACTGCTTCGGGTCTAGGGGATTCCCCATGTAGACCAGGGGATGCATCTGCCTCGGCGTGTTCTGCCTTGCCTCCAGACGCAATGTCCGCAGCCACTCCTCATACGAGCCTATGGCCTTGAAGTCCTCCTCCGTATGACTTATGGCATAGTGCAGGAATCTGTACGACGCTATGATGCTCGTCACAACCTCGTCCATCCTGTCCGTGGCGTGGAAGCACCGGAACTCTACCGTATTCCTCACGAAGTGGCTCGCTACGTTGATTGCGAACCTTATGTACCGCTTGTTGCTCTGGTTGCTCAGCGCGTTGTTCAGAGCCTCGAAGGTGGCGCTGCTCCTCACCGCCTCGTAGTGCCTTTCCGTCACCAGGGGCTGTGCGTTGAACACCTTCTCGTCCCAGTCCGCTATCCTGCAGTACCGCTTGATGTACGGATAGCAGTGCCACAGGAAGAAGAACACGTTCTTTATCTGATCGAGCGAAAGGTCTCCCGAGTAGAGGTGCACGTGCAGGTCTATGCTCCACTTGAGCTTCCCTCCGGCTTCGAGCATTGAGGCGTAGAGCGACTCCAGCTCTCGCAGGCTCTCACGGCAGAAGCGCAGGGGAGGGGTGTTCACCTCGCCCCCGTACCTCTTGTTCACCGTGGCGTCAGTGTTGAAGATGCTCTCGTCCTCGCTCCACTTGAAGCCGTCCGGCAGCACCACCGCCTTGCGGTCCACGTTGCACATCTCTATCTCAAGTCCGAATGTTCTCTCTGTCATAGCCTAGAAAAGGGTTTGCTCGATAATCTCCGGCTCCTTTGGTTTCTCCACGACACCGAACTCCGGTATCTCCATCCCGGTCTCCTTCAACATCCAGTCCGCGAGCAGTCGCCTGTGGCAGAAGTCGCCCGGCTTCTCGTAGCAGAGCAGGGCGCAGTCTCTGTTCCCGGTCAGCATCTGCAGGTCCCTCAAGACCCTCGCAGGATTCAGATTCCACAGCACGCGGTTCCGGTATTGCCTTATGTACTCGTCCCTCGTTATGTCGTCGCGGAGCATGTCAGCCATTGGAGCCACTATCTTGTAGCTGATTCCCTCGAACCACTTAGGGTTCCACCTCGCTACGCTCACGGGGACTATCCCCGCGTTTGACAACTTCCTCAAGTTGCCGAAGTATGACGTGTAAATCTTCATAATCTCTTGCCTGTGTTGCAAATATACAAATCTTAGAGTATAACGTACTCACTTTAACATACAAAAATGAAAACCGTTTTTCCGGTTTCCGTTCAGTCCACATCTGCCACCGCGTCAATCTCGTCGGCCAGTGCGCACAGCCTCTTCGCTATGTCGCGGAACGACTCCGCAATCTTGACCGCCTCGGCTGAAGTGAACTCCTTTTTCGCGCCTCCCACAGGGCAGCTGTTCAGCCTCTGCGAGAACCAGCCCTGGGACTTCTCCATATACTGCCTTGCAAACTCCGTCTTGTTGATAATGCCGTCCAGCTCGATGAACGCGTTGTAGATTGCGCCTCCGCGATATGAGATTGCGGTGCTCCTTGTCTCCTCATGTCCCTGAGGATTGAAAATCTTTCTTTTGCCTTGATACATATTTTTTCTTATTTTTGCCCCCGAAGCTTAATTCGGGGGTCTTTGTTAATCGAGACTCTTAATGTGCAGAAGCAGGCCTCGAATTTGCTTCACAAAGGATTGATTGCTTTCGTTTTCGATGATTTCCAATAGGTTGAAAATTTGGGCAATCAATCTTTCTTTTACCGTCATTTCATCTGAACACCTCCTTTGTTTAATTTGGATATGCAAATCTAATAATAATTTTATTATTTGCAAAATATAATTGCTTGTTTCTCAAAGATTTAGCTGAATTTATTTCTCGTCTTGCTCCGGTCTTGTAATCGCAGCCCACCAGAGGCGGGGGTGGGGCAGGACATAATCCTGCCTGCCTTCTAAGTCAAAGCCCCATTCCTCGCTATTGTACCGTGCCAGATGCGCTTCACCGTTGAACCACAGCAAGCACAACTGCCTTCTCTTTTCCGGCAGCGCATCGGTTGATCTAATCCAGTCTGTCGTTTTCATCATTCTTCTGTTTTTCTGTTCCTAAACACGCATCCCTCAGCAAGTTCAGTGTAGTCAGCGCATACAACGCTTTAGGCGTCGTTCTCACCACCTTCCACCCCATCACAGTGGCCGTGTTGTACTTCTCTATGTCCCCGAGGAACCCTTTCGAGGACGTGTGCCGTCCTCCCGTCCAGACTCCTCCCTCGACTTCCAGCGCCACCTTGTGCTCCGGTACGGCGTAGTCGAACCGCCACTTCCTCACGGGGTGAAACCGGAACTCCCTCTCGCATTCGAGTCCGAGTTCCGTCTTCACCAGTAGAGTGAACGCATCCGGCCTCTTGGCCGTGTCCGTCTTCTTCCTTGCCATGGCATCAGAATGGCAAGTCATCATCCGCTCCGGACGCTGCCATAGGGGACGGCTGCGGAACTGTCTGCGTGTTTGCTGGCTGCTGACCACGCTCCACGAACTGGCACATCTGGATTTCCCTTGCCATAACGGACATCGAGACGCTCGTCTGGCCATCCCTGCCCGTGTAGGTCTTTGCGGTGAGGTCGCCCCTCACGAACACCGTCGCGCCCTTGCGCATGTGCTGGAGCAGGTTTCCTCCGTTGCCCGACCAGAGCACGCTTATCCATACCGTCTTCCTCTCTCCGTTCACTTTCTCGCCGTGCGCCACGTCGAAGCACACGTAGTCCTTGCCGTTTATCTGGCGAACGCTCGCGTCATGTCCGAGGTTGCCAATCACTTCTGCTTTCAACATAATTTCTGATTTTTAATGATTATAAATTACTTCAATTTTTTCATCTTGAACATCGCCACGTCCTCGTCCTTGAACACCCCTCCGGACGGCAGGTTCCGCAGCGTCTTGAACACCCTGGCGAACGCATCGTTGTTCAGCGCCGTCCTGTCGATGTAGAGCATCACGAGGCGCACCACTTCAAGCTGGTCCTCCATGAACCCCTCGTATGCCTCCGTGTTCCCCGGAGCGTCCGGGTGATCCTCGTCACGCCCCATACCCCAGGTACAGTTTATGACGTGGTTGTCTACCCGGTTGTAGTAGTGGAACCCCGCCTGCCTCACGCACCTGCAGAAGTCGTTGAGACCGGAGAGCATCTCGTTCTCGCGGATGACCAGCCCGTTCTTCCGGTATATCGCCCTCAGCCTGTTCATCACGTTCTCGACCACGCTCTGCGTCGCTCCTGCCAGAAGGTACATCATCTTCATCTCCTCCGTGAGGCTCGTGGCCTCTATGTCCGCACGGATTGCGGCCTTCGCTTCCTTTCCTGCCATATCACTGCGCCCTCCTGTACGCCGCCCTGATTCGTCCGAGGCTGCTTTCCATTAGTCTCATTATCCGCTCGTGAAAAGGGCTGTCCATATTGTGCGAGCCCCTGCACTGGACAACGGAGAAGTTCTTCAGACTCACCTCTATCGTCTCCGTCCTCTGCCCATTGACCCTCGCGCCGAGTATGAGGCAGTCCTTGTGCTTGTAGTAGCCCATCGAGAACACGCAGTGGTGGAGCGCGTTGCCCTCGTCGTAGAAGTCCTTGATAGTACGAAGAGGGACTATCTCGATGTTGCCGTCCGCTATTGCAACGCCGGCAGCCCTTGCTGTACGCTTAGCCAGCTCCGCGTCGAACTCCCTGTCCTCCTCAATCTGTCGCCTCCTCGCGTTCGCCTCCCTCACGGCGGCGGCTCTGCGCACCTGGGCGGAGTGCGCCATACGCAGGTCTTCCGGCAGGAGCCACTTCGGGCTTCTCATGTCCCTGCCCTCGTCATACAGCCCGGTAAGATAGTCGAGCCACAGTCCGACCTCTTCCTTTGTCCCGTACCGCATCCCGTGCCTCAGCGCGATCTTGACGCTCGCCCAGTACCTCTCGACACGGTTGCCCTTGCCCTCGCTCACCAGCCATGACAGCAGTGCCCAGCGCCCAGTCTTCATTAGAGTCTCGGCGACGCTCGAACGGAGCAGCGCCGAGCATACGGCTTCCGCGCTCAATGCGTCAATCTCCTTAATCCCTGGCCTCCAGCCCCTGCGTCTCAGCTCCGGAAGATAGCGTCCGCCCGGGGCGAACCTCATCCCGGAGATGTCAAACATGTCGTCATAGACGAAGTAGCCGCTGACGATGCCGTTGTGTCTCGCTATCATCCAGCCGTTCTCCGGGAGCCACTTGAATCCGCAGCACCCTCTGGAGTAGGAGCATGCCGTGATGACCTCCTTGCCCCTGCCGTTTATCCAGATGGCGTATCTCCGCACCAGCCGGTACTCCGGTCTCTCGCCGATGCGCACCGTCCGATCCAGATCCACGCCCTCGAACACCTGCCAGCCCCTGTGCGTCCTCGCCACGATGAACTCGTGCGTGCAGGTCTTGGACTTCGGGTGCGTCCTGCCTCCGTCGTACAGCTTCAGCGTGCTTCCACACTCCGTGCAGACGTATGCGCCATAATCCACCTCGGCATCGGCAGGGAGGTGCTCGACGTGTCCGCAGTTCTGGCACCACACGACCCTCCGCTTCTTGCTGTACGCGCCCGTGAACCACGTGAAGCCGTCCTCCCTCATCAGATTCGCCCGCGCCCATTCGAGAGTCCGGGCAGGGAGTTCCGGCAGGCGCTGCTGCTCCGCCAGAACCCACTTCTCGTCTCTTGTCTTCGCCCTCATAGCTCGTCCTCGTCAAAAAGGAATAAAAGACCCTCCTCCTCGCTCCTTCTCCTCTTTTCCTTCGCTTCCTGGCGTTTCCTCTCCTCAGCCTCGCGTGCCTTTGTCTCAGCCCTTTCCATACGCTCCTCGTTCCGCTTCTCGAACTTCTTTTTGAGGTCGGCGTTGCGATTCTCCTTCGCCTGCTTCCCGGCGGCCTTTTCCTCCTCGGTCAGCTCTCGGTTTGTCACCACGTCTGCCTTGACGTTTCCGTCCACCTTGATGTCCGGCTCGTCGTAGTAGTGCACGGCCAGCCCGTACACCTCCGCGTCCGTCGCGCCGTACCAGTTGCCCTTCGCAAGCTTCTTTATCTCGCCGAGAATGAACTGGCAGCACTTGGCCACGCTCTTCTTCTTGTCGGAGTATTTTTCAGCGAACTTGACATCCTCCTTGGCTCTCTTGTCAAGATACTCCCTTATCGCGTTCTCAAAATGTTCCATTGCTTTTTCTTTCTTGAAATCTTTTGCTGAATAACTGTCATAGTTGAGACATTCGCTCCTCTCGATGGCGCCGCTCTCAAGCAGCTCCTCCACCGCTTTTTCCACATCGTCGTTTTTAAGGCCCTTGGAGAGGTTTTTAAGCCTCGGCATAGGTACTTTATTAGGTTCGACCCTTAAAGCGCCTGTAAGGGCTTGTATTTCGCGAATAGCGGCAAGTATCGTGTCGGTTGGTTTTCTCATCTTCTGTAGCTGCCCTCCTGATACCCGATTGTCTCGAACACCTCGTTGAACCTGTCCGCCACCCGGTCACCGTAGATTTCCCGGATGGCCGACTTCGTTAGGTTCGTAGTCACCACGGTCGGCGACATCTCGTCATAGCGCTTGTAAATCAAGTCTGTGACGGGCGTCACCTCGGTGCCGTAGTTCTTAACCACCGCAGGCTCGCAGCCGAGGTCGTCCACGATGAGGAAGCCCCTCCTCACCACCGCCTCGTACTCCTCGCGCCTGCTGCCGGCAAGGCTGGCGATGTCCTGTGCCGTTCTGATGACCGGGACGCGTATTCTGGTCGCCTGGATGTAGAGGGCATCTGCCCTCTTCGTGTCCCGCTCGTTCCTGGAAGCCTCCTCGTATGCGGAGCGGAGCGAACTCGACAGCAGGGCTATCGCCCTAGCCATCGTCGTCTTGCCGTTCCCCACGCCACCGTAGAGCATTAGCATCGGCTTCGTGTCCGCGCTCGTCAGCCACCGCGCCACCCTCCGGAGGTTGCGCCTCGTCGCGTCGTCGTCGGAGAACGTGCAGTTCCTCGATGCCACCTGCGCCGAGTACGCGTCCGCCAGCAGGGGAGCGATGCCCTCCTCCGTGAACGGGAGCCTATAGCGAGGTCTCGTATCCGTCCTCCGGATCTCCGCCCTTGCCGAGGCGATTATGCTTTCCAGGATTTCCATAACGATTGTTGCCTGTCTGTTGTTGCTGTCTGTTGTCGTAATTGCCTTCGAGAACCTTGACGAAGTTTCCCGGCTTCACCATCCAGTCGTAGTCCGCCACCCATCCCCGGTCGTTGCGCCCGTTAAGGAAGTCGCTCGCCGCCGCCTTTCTTACGGCCTCGGCGAACGCGTCCTTCCCGTGCTCCCGGATTCTCGCCTGCGTGCTCGTCCTCCTCTGCCCGTCTATTCCGCGTACCGTGGGGATTATGCTCCCGCGCTTGCGCAGCTCCGAGTTGAAGAAGTCGGCGAGCTTCCGGAAGTCAAGACTTTCAGAATCGCCCTTTACAGGTGCAGACGGGTCGGCTTCTGCCGACTTTCTTTGAGAACTCTGTAAAGAGTTCTTTTCTTTAGAATTCTTCTCTATAATATCTTCTCTTCTCTGTATTACATTTGTATTGACATCACCATACATTTGTAATACATTTGTATCGGAGGCGTCCTTGTTCCACCTCTTGTTGATGGCTTCTCTTCGCTTTTCTCGAATACTCTCCCTATCTTTAATCGCTTCGATAATTCGAGCGCAGGTGAGATATTTGCCATCATTCCCAAAAAGACCAATTTCAACCATAGAGCTTACCATTGATTCCGAAATTTGAGACTGGAAAAGGATAATGCCGAGGTCGTCAAGAAGAATCTTTCCGCCTTGCTCATACATCATTTCCACGAGACACCAATAAGCACCAATCCCCTCAAGTCCGTGCGTCATTCTTAACCGCAACAACTTTGGGTCGTTTCTCGCATTGAGGTCGTGCTTAAAAAACAGTCTCATCTCTCTCCGGCATTTAAGACAACAAAAGCAGGGAGCACGGGCTCCACCGGGCGGAACAGATACCGCCTGCCGACCGTTTCCGATACAGCTGCCCTTCTCCCTGCATAACATACAGCAAAGCAAAAGATTTCGGCACAAAGATAACTATTTTCTGTGTATCTCATACTCTCTTCTGTTTAACTTTCACTTCCTTGCTCCTCAGCCTCCGGACTGCCAGCTTCGCCATCCTCTTCCTGTTGAACGACAAGCTACTCTCGCTAGAGGTGTACTCCAAGCCGTCTATCACGCTCGCGATGACCTCGAAATCCCGGTTGCTGATTTCAATCATAACTTCTGCCCTCCGAAGATTTTACTGTCGGTAATCTCCCCGCGGTGCTCCTCAAGCCACTCGACGAACCGCTCCACGAACATCTTCAGCCGCTTCCCGGTCGCCTCGTGGTCGTAGGTGTACGCCTCCCGGTAGATCTTACCTCCGATGACCGGATTCCTTGAACTCGGCTTCGTCAGTTGAACCACCGTGTACTCGAACTCCTTCACCTCGATACCCTCGCAGGATACGAGACACCACGGATAGACCTCCTTCTGCCAACCCTTCTCGAACTTCCCGAAAGAGTAGGCGGATGTCGTCTTGATGTCGTACACCTTGTCCCTCAGTATCTCGTCTGCATAGCCGTACAGATGCACCGTCCCGTACCTCGTCTCCAGATAACCGTTACACTGGTACTGGGGGACTGCGCCCTTGAACATCCTTGCCGTCTCCTCGCACAGCGCCCTGTCGAACCGGAACGAGAAACCGTTCATCTCCGCCGTTATCTCCGACGCATCGGAGAAGTCAATCCGCACGTCATCCCGGTCGGTGAACGCGCCTCTGTTCAGGCTGTCCACTATCTCGTTGAAGCACGTCCCTTTGTCCGCAGCCTCTATCGGCTCGTGCGGCACTCGGTTGATTGAGTCAAGAAGCTCCTGCTCCCTCGCGGCAGCAATCTCGTCCGCCGTCCGCTTCTGCTCCCCGGTCTCCCCGTCGATGTTCCAGAACCCGTCGGCCTCGATGTCGGCGTCAAGGTATGACTGAAACTTGTCGAGCAAGCTCGGATAAATGCGGTACTTAACCTCGCTACTCATATCTTCCCTCCACTGCGTTATACTTCACCTCAAGCTTCTTCGCCATCTGCGCCACCATTTTCTCACCGACCATCTTCGAGTTGTACACCTGCACCTTGTCGATGCTCCCGAGTACGGCGTTCAGATCTTCCGCGTTCTTGGCCATACCCACCGCCGTCCGTATGCTCTCAATCAGCTTGTCATACTCCTTGGTCTTCTCCTGTGTGGCGGCCTGCGTCTTGCGGTATGTCGCCAGCACTCTCTTGACGAAGTTGTTGTCTCCAACCGCCATTCCGCTCTCGTCCACAACCAGAGGCAGCTTCGTCACCGCAGGCAGGTTACAGGTGTTCTTCGCATAGTACCTCTCCGTCGGGTTGAACGCTATCGACCTCTCCTTGTCGAGCATCTGCATATAACCCACGAGGTCAAGCTCCTTCATAAGGTCGTTCGCCGACGAACCCCCGATATCCGGACGCTTCACCGTCTCCTCTCCCTGCTTCTCCTCCTTCTCGTGCGCCACGAACACGATGTTCTTGCCCAGCACCGCCGTCTTCTTGATGAAGTCTATGAACATCGACTTCCTCAGTCCGTAGCCCTGCAGCGACAGCGTGCCGTCAGGCTTCTTCATCCTGCTGTTCGTCCGCATAATGTATTCGCCCATGTAGTCGAGCATCTTGCCCACCGTGTCGATGACGATTGTCTTCACGTCCGGATACTCCCTGGCTATCTCGTCGAGGGCCGCAGCCGTGTCCTCCCAGCTCCGTATCTGCACCGTCAGCGTCTGGTGTGCACCGTTGATTCTCTGCACGCCGCCGTCATAGTCGAACAGCACCGCGTCCGGAGAGCTTACCGCCAGTGTGGTCTTGCCTACGCCCGGCTGCCCGTACACGAGCATCGTGATTGTCTGTTTTGCCTCCAGCTCGGAGGGCTTTCTAATTAGATTTCCCATAACTAAAAATTTTGAGTTGTTTTTGCCACTCTTACAGCTTCGCGGCTCTTGCTTTTCCTTGTGGCCACATAGGTCTCGGCCATCTCGTTTATCTCTTTCCTGCAGTACACCCGCTTCGTGGACAGCCACCTGTCTATGTCGTCAGCCTTGTACCGCACCGAATGCCCTATCTTCACATACGGAATCTCCTTTCTGGATGTCAACCTCCGGATGTGGTCCTCGGAGAGCCTCAGCATATCCGCGAGCTCCCTCGCCGTCATCACCTCGCTCATTGCTCCGCCTCCTCTCTCGCTTCCCTCATCCTGTCGTAGTAGTCGTCCGGGTCAGGGCCGAAGTCCTCGTCCGCCTCCACTTCTCCAGTACCGCCGCACGTCATGCACGGCTCGAAGCAGCCCTTGAACCAGCGGTATCTCATCATCACCGCCGACTTCCTCGTCTCCGGCAGCAGGTCATAGGCCGTCGGTGTCACCTCCATCTCGTCGTCGCTCTCGACCGACTGCGCCCAATAGGCTCCTCCCTTGCCCCCGCAGACCGGACATTCTTTCATCCTCGGCTCTCTGCCGCAGACAGGGCATCTGTCCGAATTGATTCCCAAACATACCTCGCAAGCCATCACGCCTCCTCCTTCAGTCTCTTCTCCACATTCCTGCGGATGCTCCAGATGGTGGTCTGGGAGAACAGCCCGTACTTCACCATCAGATACCTCGATACCTCGCCCTTCGATGCCGTCGGGTCCTGCGTCAGTTCGTTGAACTCGTTGTAAATGGCCAGGTCTCTCTTCCATTTCGCCTGCGCCCTTTTCGATGCAAATTTGCTCTGTGTCATAATTTCTCGTTTTTAAGCGTTGTTTTCATCCTCTTTGAGGGATTGTGTCAGTCGCTTCCCGTTATCGCCTCAGAGAGGCTGAAAACCGCCTTTGCGGAGGTTTTCACGACCTTTGTTATCCCTCGCCGAACTCGTTTCTGTGGCGGACGTGCTGGAACGACCTGCGTATGTCGTCAGCGAACGCCCTGATCTTCCCGAACCGGATCTTGACTCCCATCTGCCCGGCGTACCGCAGGATGTCCCTCACGCCGAGCCACTCCGGCTTCAAGATGACGCTCCCGTAAATCCGGAGCATCTCGCGTATGTGGGTCTCCTCGTCCTTCCAGTAGAGCGAGTATCTCGCGTCCCTCATACCGCATCCGAGATAGAACTCGCAGTCCTGCTCCATACGGCTGAGCATCATATAGCACTGCCTCTGCGACTCATCCGTCTGTCCGACCTTCCTCATTGCTCAGTTCCTCCCATTGAGTTCCTCGGCTATCTCGTCCACCGTGTACATCGGGCGGAACCGCTTCACGCCCCTCACAGCCTCCAGGCCGAACGTCATTATCAGTTCCTTCATTGCGTCGTGGTCTCCGTCACTCGCTATGCAACACTCGTAGTTGTTGTACTCGTAGAAGTACACCTCCTGCGGGTCGCACTCCGACTTGATTATCTCGTCCACGCCGTCGTAGTAGGCTCCCAGTCTCTTGTATCCGTCCTTCGTGCCGTAGCATCCTCCGAACAGGTGATAAATCTTCTCCCCGTCCTTGACGCTTCCAGACTTGACTACCTCTGCGTAACCCTTGTCGAATTGTTCTTGATTGAACGCCACGAAAATCCCGAACTTGCAGAGAGGTATGTTCCTCTTCTGCTCGGTCAGCTCCAGATACCTCTTGAGCGTCCCTTCTCCGGTTATCGTCAGATGGCCGTCATTGTCCCAGTTCTGTTTTGCTGTAATCATTGTTTCTCTGTTCTTTTCGGTGTTAAACTTTTGCTTTAGCCTCTCTATTCTACCATACTGGTGTCGCACAGTATGGCGTTGCCGACGATATGGTCATACGGCGCTATGCCGTGGTGCTTTCTTGCCAGCCTTGTAGCTTCGTCGTTGATGAGGTTGTCGCAGTTGAACTTGCCCTCCTCGTCAATCACGAGAATATCGTCAGTACCCCGCAGGTCGATTATCTCGATAAGCTCGCACCCGATGGCTTCGTACATCTCCTTCAGTTCGAAGGTCTCTCCGTTCAGCGGCTCTATCTCCACCGCCTCTCCGGTCATAAGTAATAATTTCGCTTTCATTTTTCTATGTGTATGTCGTACTCGCTATTCTGTAAATTCCCCCTCACCCTTCGTGAACTCCTCGATGTCCCTCAGCGACTGCAGGGCGAGACCGCCCGCTATCAGATACCACACGACCGCCATTGCCAGCAGGTCAAGCCTCCATATTATCAGCCCGTAGACCGCCATCCCGATTGACGTCCAAGTGAAGAATATCGCGACTATTCTCTGGAGGATACTCCAAATCCTTTCTCTTCTCATAACTAGTAGATCTTGATAACGATTTCCTTTTTCTCGCAGTCCACCCAGAAACTGAGGTCAAATGCGCTCGTCACTCTCACTATCGACTGTACGACCATCTGGTGCATCGTATCCTTCGAGCTGACGGTTATGATGTCCGGCTGTATCTCGACCGCCACCATCTTCTTCTCGATAGGGAAATCAAGGCTCTTTGTAAGGACTGCATTGAACACGTCCTTTGTCTGCTGTGTCATTTCTTCGTATCTCATTTTGTTCTGTGTTTTTAGGGGCAGGGCGCAGGGACGCGCTCCTGCCGAAGATTAAGACTAAGATTATCTATAAAGCACGAGGGGAACGCAAAGGTCCTGGCCGCACAACTCGTTGCCGCCAGCAAAGCCGCTGCCGCCATTCGCAACCCAACCGTCGCCGAGGTGCAACGGGAACAAGACCAGACGATGCTGGTGAAGTTACGGAGCAAGTCCGCTCCCTCGACAGTCTCGGCAAGTTCGTCAATGTCCTTCTTCTGGTCTTGGATTTCCATTGCGGCCAGCAGGGTAGGCAAGGCGAAGAGCCCGAACCTTGCGGAGTGGAACTTGGAGACAAATTCCGCTGCAGGGCTTCCGAGCTTTAGGAGCGCTCCTGTCGCCCAGTTGCTGTCCGTCTTCTTCAGAGCCTCTATCTCGGTGACAGGCTCCGCGTCATAGGACTTTATCTTGTCCTCCGGGAGCATCTCCCTCACCGCGTACTTTGGGTAAACCAGCGCCTTCTGCCCGTTCAGAAGCTCGATTTCAATCCCCTCGATGCATTCAAGACGATTCTGTCCCTCGCATCCGTCCTTGTAAATGATTTTTGCCATAACTTGATGATTTTATGTGTTAAACTTAATTTTGTCTTCCCAGAGCGACTAATGCTGTTTCGCCATCTTGATTAGAAAGTCCACCTCCTCATCGAAGAGACTCATACCTATGCGTCTTTTCGTCTCGATGATGTACAGTTGGCCACAGAGAGTTTCGCAGTAGTGGTATAGCTCGTCGTTATAACTAGGGCTCGCATACTCGATTATCTTCCTTACCGTTGTCTCTTTATCCGCCTTCAATTCTGACTTCAGCGCCCTTGCCGTTTCCAGCCATTTGTCGCAGAAGTCGCACTCGCGTTCTATCGCGAAGTCGTTCTTGATGTTATCGCACATCTGGTCTATATCCTTCTCGCTGAAGTACTGTGCGAAGTATGTGTCACCTTTCAAACTCTGTAAAATTTTAATTTCTTGCTCCCTTGTCATAGCGTTGGATTTTTAATTCAATTTTCAATCTATTTTCGTATCTTTGTGTGTATTCAGTTTTGAATACAGTTGCAAATCTACACGAAATAATTTGATTTACCAAATAAAATCGTGTGATTTTGCGAAAAAAGTTTAATCTTTCACATAAAATCGTGTAGAAATGAATGGGTTACGTGTAAAAGAAATGATTGCGAAAAAAGGGCTTTCTATCACGGAAGTCGCTAAAAAGTTGGAAATGTCAAACCAAAATCTCTTCAATATACTCTCCAGAGATGATGTAAAGACAGGTCTTTTAGAACGCATCAGCGAGGTTACAGGAATATCACTCGCCGAACTATACGGAATCGCCCCGGCGGAGACCTCCTCGGCGCTGAACACGGGCACGAACAACGGCAACATCGCAGGACGCGACATAACACTCTCGTCCCAGATAGCGGAACTTCAGAGCGTCATCGCACAGCAGCAGAAAACCATCTCTGAACTATCCGCAGCAATCGCCAAACTCGTCAAATAACAATCAAACCTAATAGTACAATGAAAAAGTTTATCACCCTCCTTTCCGCAGCCGTCATCATAACTTCCTGCGGGTCAATCAAGCCGGCTTCCAGAATCGTCTCCACATCGTTCCTCGATTACCGCGAGTTCACCAAAGAAAACTTCCTCCTCTCGCCTGATCCATACCCAGCCGAATACGAAGCAGTGGGAGAAATTCAGATACTCGTAATCCCCGAAGTGAAGAAAGGCTACGCGCCGCCACAGCTGGCCAAACCTACAGCAAACGGACTCCCTTCCCCCGTAGTATATATGGAGAACATAACATACAACGAACTTGCACGCCTCGCCGTAGATGAAGCGAAGCGCCTTGGTGCTGACGCGATAGCGAATTTCAGCATCGTGGAGAAAGACCGCATCCCCGCCCATAAGGCAAAGAACCAGTCCACCACTCAGTACGTAATAAACGGATTCTGCATCAAGAGAAAATGAACACTCCAGACAGCCAAGCGATAGTTAGACGCTTCTTTGAAGCTCTCTACTACCTCAAATCGACAAGAGAGATAAGAGGCAAGGCCACGTTCACCAGGGAACACGGCATCGACAGGTGGAACCTCCTCAAACTGGAAAAAGACCCGTCACGGGACATCTTCCAGCCTGCGTGGCTCACATACCTCGTGAGGGACTACGGCATCTCCTCGCAGTGGCTCCTCACCGGAATCGGTCCGATGAAGAAATCTATCAAGCGATAACAATATGGACGAAATCGAACTCTCAATCCAGCTCAACCTTTGGTATGAGCAGTACAGCAGCCTGCTTCTTCTTGTCGAGTAACTTCACATATATCTCGGTCGTATGGATCTCCTTATGGCCGAGAAGCTTCTGTACCGTGTAGATGTCAGCACCGAGGTCTATCATCATCACGGCGAAAGAGTGTCTCGCGCAATGGAACGTTATGTCCTTGCCGATTCCGGCTCTCATCACCCACAGGCGCAGCTCCGTAGCCATACTTGCATCGTAGGTGAACCCGGAGAACACCCTATCCTCCGGCTTTCTCCTCTCTCCGAGGTACTTCGCCGCCTCCGGACTGATGTCGAGGTACTCCATCGTGCAGGTCTTCTTCTGCGTGAAGATGATTCTGGTATATTCTCCCTGCTTCTGCACCTCGCTCCACCTCATTTTCTCGATGTCGCTCTTCCTCAGACCCGTGAGGCAGCTGAACAGGAAAGCCCTTCTCAATGCGGGATAGCGGCACTCCGTCTTCGCAAGGGTCTTTATCTCGTCCACCGTCAGATAGTTCCTGTGCGTGTCTCCGGACTTGAAGCTCTCTATGCCTCTCAACGGGTTGTGCGGTATGATCTTCTCCTCGAACGCCTGGTTGATGCAACACCGCACCTTGTTGAAGTAGCTCTGCTTGCTGTTCTGGCTCAGACCCTTCTCCGACTTGTCCGTGTTGCCGAACCCAGTCTTCCGCACTTTCGCATCCCTGTCGAGGTAGTCCTTGAACGCCTGCACCCACTCTGGCGTTATTTCTCGGAACGTGATGTTCGGGTTCCTCTTGCAGAACTGCTCCAGATGCTTCATACAGCTCCACCAGTTGCCCCAGTTCCCGCGGCTCATCTCCCCAAGCCTCCGCTCGCACATCTGCCTGTAGTAGTCAAGAAATCTCGTGTCCAGCTTGTAGGCGGACTCGAATCCGTAGCGGCTGTTCTGGATGTCTACGAGCTTCTTGCCCCTTATCGCCTCCGCAAGGCGCATCGTCTCCTCGTTCTTCCTCCTGTCCTCCCTCGTCCTCTCCGGCACGATGTAGAGCTTCAGAAACTCGTAGTCCCTTCTCCCGTTGATGTAGATGTCGAGGTACAGCGACTGCCTACCTCCAGATATGGTGCGCCTCCTCAGCCGCACCGCGTCCTTTCCGGTGTCCATTTTGTTACTTTCTGTTACTTTTTTCGGTCGAGTCACAAAGTAACAACAAAAATTCGACAAAAACTGCCGATTTCAGCCAAAATCGTACAGCCAAGGAAATGGCTATAGCTGGCATCCACCGGCAGTTCCTGCCTAAACTCACTTTCCGATGCA
>CAVDEO010000008.1:35010-38941 GCA_963607915.1 bacterium | reverse complement strand
CTCAATGATTTGAATGTCTTTTTGGGGCCTCAAAAATCTGATTCAAATCTCCCGGAGTTCCTTTTTGGAAATGGCTTGGATGAGAATAAATCTCCCGGCTGTCTTGTTTTGGAGAAATGTGTCTTGGCTGTAATACATCTTCCCGCCTGTCTAGTTTTGGAGAAATGTCTTGGCTGAAAAAAATGTCTTGGCTGAAAAAAATGTCTTGGCTGAAAAAATGTCTTGGTTGAAAAATGCTTTTGCTGGAAAATAAAAGTTTTGATTAAAAAAAGAAATATAATACTCTCACTTGTCGTTGCGGCGGCGGTTGTTGCGGTCGTTGTTCCGGTTGCGAAGATGCACGGGACAACTGGGCAGACGGCTGTGACGGGGGAACGGAAGGACACGGTTTCCCTCAACAGAGTGCTGACGAACGGGATGTCCGAACGGCCGGAACTGGAGAAAATGGACAAGGCGGTCGAGCGCTACATGCAGTACTGGCACATTCACGGTGCGCAACTGGCGGTCATGCGCCACGACTCGCTGCTCTTCTGCAAAGGCTACGGAATCGCCGACGACAATCCCGGACGGGATGACAGTTGCGTCCTTCCTGACGGAGACAGAGATTCCACTTTCGCCGAAAGGGCTGCCGCTGTGCCGGAGGCAATGACTCCCGGACATATCATGAGGGTGGCGTCAGTCTCGAAACTCATCACCGCCGCCGGCATAATGAAACTCCGCGAAGAGGGGCTTCTGCACCTCTCCGACACGGTCTTCGGTCCGGGAGGGATTCTGAGCGACTCGCTTTACACGGAGTCAATCAGGAACATGAATGACTACTCGAAGATCACCGTCGAACATCTCCTGCGGCATCAGGCCGGATTCCGGCGCGACCCTGTATTCTCGGCAAACGACGTGCGCAGGCAGATGAAGCTCGACCGGAGTCCGGAACTCGACGACTACTCCCGTCTCGTACTTTCCCGCAGACTGCGATACGAGCCGGGCGGTTCGCAGACCTATTCCAACTACGGCTATATGCTGCTGTCGCGGATTATCGAGACGGTGTCGGGAATGGACTACGAAGAGTATGTACAGACCCGCGTGCTGCGTCCGGCAGGATGTTTTGACATGCACATCGGCGGCAACTACTACAGCGACAAACGCCCGAACGAGGTGCGCTATTTCGTGCACGAGGGCAACGGGAAGCAGGTTCAGGAATACAACGGAAGCGGGCGCATGGTGGAACGCTGCTACGGAGGGAACGACATCCGGCTTCTGAGCGGAGCCGGAGCCTGGGTCTGCTCGGCGGCTGAACTCGCGAGGTTCGTGGCCTCAATCGACGCCGTCACGGAACCTGTGCCGGATGTGCTCAGCGAGCGCAGCATAGACAGGATGACGGAATATATAGACCCGAACACCTATTCTCTCGGATGGAACGACACCAATCCGGCCAAAGGCTGGGTGCGGACGGGGACGCTCGCCGGGACGAACGCGGTAATCAAATATTTTCCTGACGGGGAATGCTGGATATGGCTCGCGAACACGAGCACCTGGAAAGGTCCTAATCACCTGAAATACACGGCGATGCTTTTCGACCGCCTCCGCCGCGACTACTCCGCCAAACTCCCCTCTCAAAACCTGTTTGATTCAACTGAGAAACATTAAGAATCCCTCACAAAGATTTTACTGACTGAACAACAGAAATAAAACACCAAAAAGAAAGGGGATGAAGAAAAGGATGGGATGCAAGGCGCCCGGTGCGGCCAAATACCGCAGCAACCTGTCGGTTGTGAGGATTTTGGCAAACCGGGCAACGCAGCAGACCGCCTGTTCTTCGCCCCGTCAAAACAGCCCGAACAGCTGCGCATCTATACGGTCCGTAATCTGAGCGAAATCCTCCGGACGGTTCTCAAAATCAAGGTCATCGCCCTCAATGGTTATGACAGTCCCCGGATAGGAGGCAATCCACTGTTCATACAGCTCGTTGAGTCCGGTAAGATACTCGATGCTCATCCCTTTCTCATATTCCCTTCCCCTCTTCGCAATCTGCGACACGAGGTGCTGAATCGATGAACGGATGTAAATCAGAAGGTCGGGGTATTTCACCGAGGACATCACCACGTGAAAAAGTTCCATATAGGTGTTGAAGTCGCGCTCGGAAAGGTTGCCCATCAGGTAGTTGTTGCGGACGAATATCTCCACTCCCTCGAATATCGTCCTATCCTGAACGATGGTCTCGCTGCTGCCGGCTATCGCCATCACATCCTTGAGTCTCTGGGCGAGAAAATAGGTCTCAAGATTGTAGGACCAGCGCGGTATGTCCGTGTAATAGTCCTCAAGGTAGGGATTGTAGGTCACAGACTCGAACTTCGGAGTCCAGCCGTAATGCCCGGCCAGCATCCGGGTGAGGGTCGTCTTGCCGCAGCCTATGTTTCCGGCGATACCGATGTGCATATCATTCAGTTTTTGCAGTTGGAATTTCTATCTTGCAGTTGGTCGCACTCATCGCCCTCTCCACGCCGAGCGTGACGAATGTCTTCACTCCGGCTATTACCTTGTCGCTGATGAGCGGAATCGCTTCCAGTTCCTCCGGACTGAGTTTGCCGAGCACGAAATCGACCTGATGTCCGCGGCTGAAATCGTTGCCGATTCCGAGACGGATTCTCGCGTATTCCTGGCTTCCGAGCAGTTCATTGATGTTCTTCAGCCCGTTGTGACCGCCGTCGCTGCCGTTTTTCCTCATCCTCACAGTTCCGAACGGAAGATTGAGGTCATCTGAAATCACGATGATGTTCTCTATGGGTATGTTCTTCTCCTGCATCCAGTATCTTACGGCCTTGCCGCTGAGGTTCATATAGGTGGAAGGCTTGAGCAGGATGAAGCGGTGACCCTTGAACGGAAGCTCGGCCACGTCTCCGTAACGGTCAGTATGAAAAACGGCATTGGATGCCTTTGCAAAGGCATCCAACACCATAAATCCCATATTGTGCCGGGTGTTTTCATATTCGGGACCTATGTTCCCGAGCCCGACTACAAGGCAGTTCATCTTTCAGACGGTTCCGGATTATTCAGCCTGGGCAGCCTGAGCGGATGCACGGGTAGGACGTACCGAGCAGATGATTGTCGCCTTCGGAGAAACGATGGTCACACCCTCGTAGTGGAGGTCGCCGGCAACAATCTGCTTGCCAATCTGAAGCGGAGTACAGTCAACCTCAAGCGTGTCAGGAAGGTTGTTCATCATTGCGCTGACCTTGAGTTTGCGGGCGGAAACGAGGAGCTTGCCGCCGGCCTTCACACCCTCTGCGTGACCGGTTACGACAACCGGAACCTCAATTACGACAGGCTTGGTCTCATTCACTGCGAGGAAATCCACATGGAGGCAGAGATCCTCAACCGGATGCCACTGGAGTTCGTGGAGAACGGCGTTGATTTTCTGACCGTTGCTGAGTTCGAGGTCGACGATGTATGAGTTCGGAGTGTGGGTGATCGGCTTGAGAGCCTTCGCGTCAACAGCGAAGTGGATGTTCTCCATTCCGAGTCCGTAGATGTTGCAAGGTACGAGTCCTTCCTTGCGGAGAGCCTTGATGGCCTTTTTGCCGGCAGCTTCACGAAGCTGGCCTTTGAGTTCAATGTGTTTCATTGAGTTTTAATAATTAAAATGTGTTACTCAGTTCCGTGGCGGGACATCATAAAAAGCGCATCGCCGCGTTGCGCTCCGCTTCAAAATCCTCACAACCGTCAGGTTGCTGCGGTTTTTCCGCGTCGTGCGCCTTGCGCTGCATCTTTTTATGGCGTTCCTCCTCCCTCGCGGGAGCACGGAACCCCATTGCACCAAAAAGTCCCTGACTTTTCCGGACTTTTTATCGGGGCTGCAAAGATACAACTTTTTTTGATATTCAGTAATCCTTAAAAAATAACTTGGTAATCTTTGTGTGTCTTTTTGGTCTATATC
>CAVDEO010000008.1:33431-35000 GCA_963607915.1 bacterium | reverse complement strand
CCAAAAGAAATCTATCCTCAAAAATCCTTCACAAATCTCCACCAATTTATTTTTGAACGCTTACTCAACAACAAAGAATCGAGGCATATCTGGCTGGAGAGCCTGAGCGATTTTTCAGGAGCGAAGGCCTCCCTATCTTATCAGCCCCGTCACCTCGTTCCACGAGAGGGTCTTGTAATAATTGTTGAGATAGTCCCGCTCCGGATATGGGAGGTACATGCTCAGCCCGCTGAACGTTTTGATCTCGAAATCGTTCATGAACTGCTCCGTCGCCGTCTTGAAGTTCACGCACTGCCCGAGAGCCCAGTCGATGTCGGCAAGTTCGGTTTCGTCCGCCCCCGCTGCGACCATCACGCTTCTGAAGTCGTAAAACCATTTATGCTTGGCACTGTAGCTGTTGCGGAAGAACTGCTGGAGGGCGGTCTTGTCGCTGCTGTCGTAAGTCACTTCATGCGAACGGAATACGGAGCGGCACACTGCGGCAAGAGCGTCGAGGCGCGAGCAGTCAATCATGGAGATTGTCGCGGACTTGTAGATTCCGCTCTGCTGTTCATAGAGGCTGTAGAAATCCATGCATGCCGCCCCGAGGTCGGGAGCGTCAGATTTCAGAAGCCGTTCGAGAAGCAGGCTGTAGTCCATCCCGTCTCCCAGAATCTCCGTCTGTGAAGCGCACATCCAGCGGCATTTGTCCTTAAGTTCATACGCGACCTCAATCCCGCCCATGTAACAGGCGTCGAAGATGATATACTCCATTTTGAACGGGATGGCCTCTGCGAGTTCAATGATATCCGTCTCGTAGACGTTCTTTTTTGTCGCATCAGTCCAAGTGGAGCCGATACTTTTCATCACCGGTTCGTCATCCTCTGTGGGTATGTACGGCACAGGCGCATTCGCACGGCGTTTTTCCCGGTTTGTGACCTTGGCCGACGACCAGATGTCCGACGAGAGATTCTCGAAATTGTCGGGATTGGCGAGATAGCCCGGCGGCAGCCACCCGGAGCCGTGAGAGGAAAGCAGAAGTCCGTAGCTGTCAGCATTATATTTGTCCCGGATGCAGTTCAGAACCTTTGCGATGTTCTCTCCGGTGTTCGGAATGTCACCCTCGCTGAATTCCATCACAGCTGTCCGCACGATTTCCCCCGAACCCGTCTTGCAGATTCTTTCGAGAGTCGGGATTCCCGGGTTTCCGTACCCGTCATCACTGTGATTGTACAGGAAAAACAGATTCTCCCCGTCCGCGTCACCCGGAAGATAATTCCTTTCGATTTCGGCGATATTTTTCCGGAGATATGTTCCCAACCCCTGCGTGTACCCGAAGCTCATCATCACGAAAGCATGGACATGACCACGATCCCGCACGACTGTTTCTGTCTTCGTGCACGAGCCGAACACAATGAAAGCCGCCGCAGACAAAAGCATATTCCTTATCGTTTTCGTCATATTCCCATATTTTTCCTAAATTTGCAAAGATATGCCTTTCTGCGGAAATTTCGCCTCGAAAAACGAAACAAGTTCTGATAAAATATGAAAAAAATTGTAAAAATGATTGCAGCAGCAACAGTTATGGGC
>CAVDEO010000008.1:0-33421 GCA_963607915.1 bacterium | reverse complement strand
CAGTTCTGGGCTGCGCCGTGTCGTGCGGCACACCGAAGGAAAAAGACGAAGTCCCTGCGGACTTCAGGTATCTCATCGACGAATTCGCCGACCTCAAGATTATGAGATACCGCGTGCCCGGATGGAACGCATTGACTCTCAAACAGAAGGAATATGTCTATCATCTGAGCGAAGCCGCGAAATACGGACGAGACATTCTCTGGGATCAGAACTGCGAGGTGAACCTGCCGGTGCGCCACCTGCTCGAGGACATAATCGAAAAATACGAAGGCGACAAGGAATGCGCTGAATATCAAAACTTTCTCGTATATGCCAAGAGGGTGTTCTTCAGCAACGGCATCCACCACCACTACGCCGAGGAGAAGTTCTTCCCGGGGTGTCCGCGCGAATATTTCGCCTCTCTGATGGCGGCCGTGGGCGATGAGAACCCGGAACTTCTCGAAGCGATTTACTCCCCGACTCTCTACCGCTGGAGGAAGACCGACGAAGGGGACATCGTGAAAGGTTCTTCCGTGAACTTCTATGAGGGTGTCAACCGCAGGGAGGTCGATGATTTCTATGCCGCGCTCGCCGACCCGAACGACCCGGAGCCGGTGTCATACGGTCTGAACAGCAAGTTGGTCAAAGGGGCGGACGGAGTAATCCGCGAGGAGGTCTATCACATCGGCGGGCTGTACGGAGCGGCGATTTCAAAGATTGTCGGGGAGCTTGAACTCGCGTCGGAGGTTGCGGAGAGCGAACTCCAGAAGCAGTACATCGGCACTCTCATCGACTACTACCGCAGCGGCGACCTCCGTCTCTGGGACAAATACAACATAGAATGGGTCAAAGACACTCTCGGAACGGTGGACTTCATCAACGGCTTCATCGAGGACTACAACGACCCGCTCGGGCGCAAGGCCACCTGGGAAGGTCTCGTAAACATCCGTGACGAGGATGCTTCGCAGCGCACCGTGAAACTTTCGGAGAACGCCCAGTGGTTCGAGGACCACTCCCCTGTCGACCCGCGCTTCAAGAAATCGAGCGTCAAGGGCATTTCCGCCAAAGTCATTGACGCGGTGACGCTTGCCGGAGACTGCTACCCTGCGACCCCAATCGGAATCAACCTCCCGAACGCCGACTGGATCCGCCGCGAACACGGCTCAAAGTCCGTGACCATCGCGAACATAACCCACGCCTACGACTACGCCGCCCAGGAATCCCCGAAGAGCACTCTCACCGAGTTCGCCTGGGATGAGGCGGAAATAGCCGCAGCGAAGAAATACCTCGCCCTCACCGACGAGATTCACACCGACCTTCACGAATGTCTCGGACACGGCAGCGGGCAGCTGCTCCCGGGCACTTCCCCGAATGCGCTCGGCGAGTTCAGTTCCACTCTCGAGGAGACCCGCGCCGACCTGTTCGGGCTCTATTATATGGCTGACCCGAAACTCGTGGAACTGGGCATAATTCCGGACGGAGAAGCCTACAAGGCGATGTACGCCAACTACATACGCAACGGTCTGCTCGTGCAGTTCTCCCGTGTGGAACTCGGCAAGAAGAACACCGAGGCTCATATGCAGAACCGCAAGCTGATTGCCCAGTGGTGCTATGAGAAGGGTCTGGAGGACAATGTGATTGAGAAGAAAGTGCGCGACGGCAAGACCTATTTCGTAGTGAACGACTACCCTGCCCTGCGCGGCCTGTTCGGCGAACTGCTCGCTGAAATCCAGCGCATCAAATCCGAGGGCGACTACGCCGCCGGCAAGGCCCTGGTCGAGAAATACGCCGTGAACATCGACCCTCAGCTCCACAAGGAGATTCTCGAGCGCTACGCCGCGCTGAACCTCAAGCCTTACGGTGGCTTCGTGAACCCGCGCATCACACCGGTCGAGAAGAACGGCAAGGTTGTGGACTACGGGATTTCCTACACGGACGGCTATCTGGAGCAGATGCTCGAGTACGGCCACAAGTACAAGACTTTATAGTACCGGAACAACCTTCGATTGTGGGGGTTTCTGCGAACGGCAACGAAACAGTCCGCTTTCAGAATGTTCAGACACTGCAAAGAATATGAATACTATCTCAAGATAGAGTGTGCGATGTCGCCGAACACGGTGGCATCGTACATTTCCGATTTGTCGCTGTTCTTCAACTCCGCCGGCAAAGAACCCGAAGACATAGTCCCGGAGGACATAATCAGCTATTTCGCCGAAGGCACGACGGTTTCCAAGCGTTCGCAGGCCCGCATCCTCAGTTCTCTCCATTCCTTTTACAACTGGATGATTGCCCAAGGCAGGATGGAGGAGAACCCCTCGGACGCGGTGGAGGCTCCGAAACTCGGGAAATACCTGCCTGCGGTGCTGTCCGTCGAAGAAGTCGAAAAACTCATCGCTGCGGTGGACTTGAACTCGCCTTCCGGAAAGCGTGACAGGGCGATTCTTGAAGTCCTCTACGGACTCGGGCTGCGGGTGTCGGAGTCCATATCCCTGAAAATCTCCGACTTCTGGTTCAACGAAAGCTTCGTCAGCGTTGTCGGCAAGGGGAACAAACAGCGGCTCGTCCCGCTCGGAGACATGGCCCGCGACGCGGTTCTGGAATATCTTCAGGTGCGCGGGGAGGCGGCTGACAGGGAAAACGGGGACATCCTGTTCCTGAACCGTTTCGGAAGGGCGCTCAGCCGGGTGGCGGTGTTCAACATGATCAAGTCATACGCGATGAAGGCCGGCATCGGCAAGGAAATCTCCCCGCACACCCTCCGCCACTCTTTCGCGACCCATCTCGTCGAAAACGGAGCCGACCTGCGTGCGGTGCAGGAGATGCTCGGACACGAAAGCATTCTCACGACTGAAATCTACACCCACATAGACAGTTCCACCTGGCAGCGCAACATCCTCGAACACTTCCCCCGGAAATGATGATTCGGGGACTCCCGGCCTCAACAGACTCCGTTCACTTATAGACTCTTCTGAGAAAGGCGAGAAGGAGTCGCCGGACTATGTAGGTACGCGGCCAAAGCATTGAACACAGTTTCCACGAGAATGATCCACAGCTCCATTCCTTTCCGGACGGGGATATTCTCTTTTCCACGACTGCAAGGACATCCTCCGGCCGCGCCCATTCAGTTCCCTTGCAGTTGCCGTCACCCCGGAAGATGTAGGCGGAGGCCCTTCTTCCGACACAGCGGTGCAGGATGAAGCGGTCGTGGAAACGGAACAGCGCGACATCGCCCTTTTTCAGCCCGTCCTCAGGAACGAAAGGCCGGAGCTCCGCCGCGTCCTTCTCATTGCGGAAAAACGGGAACATACTGAAACCCTTGACATTGAGGAGCACATGACCCGAGTTCCCGAGTTCATCGAGAAGATTCTCAAAAAATATGTCATTCGGAATCACTATATGACTCATAAGATTCTCTTGTTTTTGTGACGGTTCATCCCGGAATTTGCGAATTTCACATTTTTTGAGTAATTATGCAAGATTTTTCACCGCATGCAGCTGCCTTCGCCGGGAAGGCGCTTATTCCCGGGAAAGACAGGAATGCGGCAAACATTACATGACTACGGAAAAATGAAAATAAGACATATACTGATTGCGGCCGTCTCGGCGATGGCCATGTGCGGAACGGCTGCGGACTCGTGGGCGGCGCCGGCAGGGAAACACCTGATCACCTACACCCAGCCGGACGGCTCCACATTCAGGGGCTATCTGCGCGGCGACGAATTCTGCCATGTGCGCACGACCGCCTCCGGACAGCCCATCGTGAAAGACGCGGAGGGATGGTGGTGCTATGCGGGTCCCGCAGCGGACGGAAGTCTTGCGGCGACAGGAGGCAGGGTGAGCGAAACGGGAGCGTCTCCGGCGTCATTCACGGCGGCGGGCGGGGTCATATTCCCGAAAATGTCCGCAAGACGGAGGATTTTCGACGAAAATGTTTCAAGGAATCCGATGATGCGGGAATTCCTTTCACGGAACGTCGCGGCGACAAAGTCCGCAGAGACGACAGTCACGAAACACGGAATCGTGATTCTCGCGCAATTCAGCGACGTGCCGTTCAAATATTCGAAGCAGAATTTCGTGGATATGCTGACGCAGGAGGGATATTCCCACAACGGAGCCGTCGGAAGCGCGAGGGACTACTTCAACGCCCAGTTCGGCGGACTCGTGGATTTCAGTTTTGACGTGTCGGAGATTGTCACGCTGCCAAAGAAAAGAGAATATTACGGAGGAAACGACAGCGATGGAGACGACAAGAATGCGGAACAGATGATTGTCGACGCCTGCAGACTTGCGGCGGAAAGCGGGACTGATTTCTCGAAATATGACGACGACAACGACGGATATGTCGACAATGTCTTCGTGTTCTTCTCCGGGGAAGACGAGGCCGAGACGGAAAATGAGGACTGCATCTGGTCGCACGCCTTCTACATCGAGTCAGGAGCTGACATACACCTGAAACTCAACGGAAAGAAGATAGACAGGTACGCCTGTACGGCGGAACTCACTCCGGAGATTGTGAAATACGGCGGAAGATATGCCATGACCGGCGGTTTTGTTCTTGCCGGCATAGGGACTTTCTGCCACGAGTACAGCCACACCTTCGGACTTCCGGACCTCTATGACACGGACTACTACCGCAGCGGCGGACAGGCCGAGGCGCTGTGGTATTCGACCGGGCTGATGGACGGAGGGAACCAGAACAATATGGGAAACACGCCGCCGTACTACAACGCGATAGACAGGGAATGCCTCGGACTCGGAAAGGCCGTCACGCTTACCGAAGGGACGCACACCCTGCATCCGATACACAAGGAAGGGGAATTCTACAGGATGGTGACGGACAGGGCGGACGAGTACTACCTGATCGAATGCCGAGACAACAATTCGCTGTGGGACAAACACATCTGCGGAAGCGGGCTGCTGGTCTATCACATAGACAAATCCAAAAATCCCGCCGGAATATCGGAAAATCAGGGAGCAACGCTGACGGCGGCCCAGAGGTGGGACTATCACAACGAGGTCAACTGCCGCCCGGACAGACAGTGCGCCGACCTCGTGGAACCGGACCCGTCCGTCGTCCAGTCCGCTTACGACAAAGACGGGAGTTTCCATCCGACAGAATCCCAGATAGGAAGCCTGTTCTTCCCCAGCGGACAGCGCAACAGTCTCGACTCGTCCGCCGGTCTGAAATACTGGAGCGGGAAGACCTGCCCGATTGCATTGACCGGGATTGTCAGGAACGGGGACGGAAGCATCACTTTCACTGTCACCAACAGCACGGAAACCGCCGACAGGGATACTCCTCCGACGATGAACTTCGACAATGCGGACAGGAACGGCGACGGCTCGTTCAAAACCGGGCAGACGATTCCGCTGTCATTGGACAATGCGGACGGGGCGATCTCCGTAAAGTGGTTCTTCAACGGAGAGGACATTGAAGACACGGATGATTTCAATGCCCGGGAGTCGGGCACGCTGAAGACCGTGCTGACATACAAAGACGGCACGCAGGTCACCGTCTGCAAGAGAATCATAATAAGGTAGGGAACGGATATGGAAAAAATGTCAAGAATGGCGGTCATCGCGCTCGCAGCCTGTTTTCTCGCGTCATGCGGGGAGAAGGTGACAGAAGTTGACACGGGCGGAGCGGCTCTCAATGTCGATGGCATGGAAATATGTCAATATGACGAAAAGAACTGGCAGACTGTGTATTACAGCCCCGGAAACATCTTTCTGATGACGACGGACAGCGGGGACAGATGGTACAGGCTCGATTGCGGGGCCTTTCCGTCGGAAGTCGGGCAGATCGTCAAGGCCGATTTGAGCTACAGGTTCGCCGGAAACCGGGAAGGGACGGTGAAGACCGTCAGCGGACTGACCCTGAAAGTTTCGAAAATCGACGGGGACACCGGAATCGTCACGCTCACGGACTCCGAAAAGAAAATCACAGTCCCGTTGGTTTGCATAAGATGAGGATATGAAAAAGGATTATGGATTCGTACGGGTTGCGGCGGCTGTTCCCAAAGTGAACCTTGCCGACCCGGAGAGGAATGCGGAAAACATCTGCGGACTCATTGACAAGGCGGAGGAAGAACAGGTTTCCCTGCTGGCTTTTCCCGAACTCTGCGTCACCGGCTACAGCTGCGCGGACCTGTTCGGACAGAACCTGCTGATTGAATCCGCGGAGAAGGCCGTCGCGGAGATTGCCCGGCACACGGAGGGCTTGGCTGTGACGGCGGTCATCGGCGTTCCGCTGCGCTTTTCGGGACATCTTTACAACTGTGCAGCCATCATCCGTAACGGAAAAATCCACGGTCTCGTGCCCAAAATCCACCTCCCGAACTACGGTGAGTTCTATGAGGCCCGATGGTTCAGCTCAGGATCGGAATTCATGCAGTCGCCGGCAGAACTGAACTATGCGGGACAGCGGACGACTCTCGGAACCAATCAGATTTTCACGCTCGGACGGGCCTCGTTCGCCGTGGAGATATGCGAGGATCTGTGGACTCCCGTGCCGCCGTCATCGTTCCACAGCGTAGCCGGAGCGCTGCTCACGGTGAACCTCTCGGCAAGCAACGAGGTCATAGGCAAGGACGCTTACCGGCGCAGTCTGGTTGCGATGCAGTCAGCCAGAACAACGGGCGGATACATCTACTGTTCAGCCGGTTACGGCGAATCGACACAGGACTTGGTCTATTCCGGAGCCGCGCTGATCGCCGAGAACGGGCACATCCTCGCGGAAAACCGGAGGTTCAGTCTCAGCGATTCTCTCATCGTCGCGGACATGGACTGCGGACGGCTTGAATCCCTGAGGCAGAAAAGCAGCACATTCCGTGCGCTCTCCCCCGACGGGAAGGAAGACTGGAGGGCGGTCTACCGCAGCGTGCCTCTCGGAGAAGCGGCGGAGACGGACTTCGCGGCCTCGCTTCTTCACTGGATTGACCCTCATCCCTTCGTGCCGTCAGGCTCGCCGGAGGCGCTGGACGAACGCTGCCGCGAAGTCACTGACATCCAAGTGGAGGGGCTGCTCACAAGGCTCGCGCACATAGGCTGCCGGTCGGCCGTCATCGGAATCTCGGGAGGGCTCGACAGCACGCTCGCCCTGCTCGTGACGGTGCAGGCTTTCGACAGGCTCGGATGGGAGCGCAGCCGCATCATAGGAGTGACCATGCCGGGCTACGGAACAACTGACAGGACACTGGGAAACGCCCTCGACCTCATGGCCGCGCTCGGGGTTACGGCAAGGGAAATCCCCATTGCAGCGGCCTGCGACCGTCATTTTCTCGACATCGGGCATGACAAGGATGTTCACGACGTGACCTACGAGAACTCGCAGGCACGCGAACGCACACAGATACTGATGGACATCGCCAACCAGACGGGCGGCATCGTAGTGGGTACGGGAGACCTCTCGGAACTCGCGCTCGGATGGGCGACCTACAACGGCGACCACATGTCGATGTATGCAGTGAACGCCAGCATCCCGAAGACTCTCGTCCGGCATCTCGTGCGCCGGACGGCAGACAGAATCGAGGGTGCGGCGGGCGCGGACGGCAAGGTGGCAGGTTCAGCAGCCGGCCCGGAAGCAGATACGGCGGCCGCCAGGCCAAGAACGGTCAGGGACATACTCATAGACATCACGGAGACCCCCGTAAGTCCCGAACTGCTCCCGGCCGGCAAGGACGGGAAGATTCTTCAGGTGACGGAAGACCTCGTCGGGCCATACGAACTGCACGACTTTTTCCTCTACAACTTCTTCCGCTTCGGCTTCACGCCGGAGAAACTCCGGTTCCTCGCCGAAAAAGCCTTTGCCGGACGCTATGACAGCAAGGTCATCAGCAAATGGCTCCGCAACTTCATCCGCCGCTTCTTCTCACAGCAGTTCAAGCGCTCCTGCCTCCCCGACGGCCCGAAAGTCGGCAGCGTCACCCTCTCCCCCCGAGGAGACTGGCGCATGCCTTCGGATGCCGTTTCGCGGCTGTTTCTGGAGTCCCTTTGACAATCCTCCGAGTCCCGGCACAACGATGCAAAGATTGTGTAAATATTTGTAAAAATAAATCAAGTCCGCGCCCGGAATTATGATTACATTTGCGGAATCAAAATCCAAGATTTGATGGAATCACATAAGATAACGGTAGGACTGATAGGATACGGAAGGATGGGAGGCTTCTTCGCCGACGAATTCCGAAAAAGCGACAAATGGGATTTGAAATATATCTGCGATGTCTCTGAGGTTTCACTCGGCATCGCACGCGAAAAATTCCCCGATGTGAAGGTCATCAGCGACGAGGACATAATCTTCAATGACCCGGAAGTGCGGGCGGTGGCTCTCACGGCGCTTGCCGACACCCGACTCGGAAGAATCCGCAAGGCCGTCGCGGCGGGAAAGCATATAATCGCCGAAAAACCGGTGGCGGACACCATCGGGAACGAGTGGGAGGCGGTGAGACTCACGGAAGAGTCCGGGCTTTTCTCCGCAGTCGATTTATATCTGCGCAACTCGTGGTATTTCAACAAGATAAAAGAAATCATCGATTCCGGACAGCTCGGCGAACTCGCCATCGTCAGACTCTGCCATATGACCCCCGGTCTTTCGCCGGGAGAGGGGCACGAATATGAGGGTCCGGCTTTCCACGACTGCGGTATGCACTATGTCGACATTGCCCGCTGGCTCACCGGCAGCGAGTACAAAACCTGGAACGCCCAGGCGGTGAGGATGTGGGAATGGAAGGACCCGTGGTGGCTTCAGGCTCACGGAACATTCGAGAACGGTGTGGTCTTCGACATCACTCAGGGGCACAATTACGGGCAGCTCGCCAAGGACCAGACACACAACTCCTACGCAGACATCATCGGCTCGCGGGGCATAGTGCGGATGAACCACGATTTCAAGACCGCAATAATCGACCTGCACGGAGAGACGCTCACCGAGCGCATCGAACTGCCTTACGGAGGCAAGAACATAGACAGGCTCATTGACGAATTCGCCGACTGCATCAACACAGGCAAGGCCGACCCGAGACTTCCTTCGATGAGGGATGCGGCGATTGCCTCGGACTTCGCCTGGAAGATGCTTGACGACGCACGCACGCACGACCTTCCGGTCAAGGGCACGCACGGGGAGCTGGAACGCATCTGGCATCGCAGGGCCACCGCCACGAACGGCTACGGACTGATCCGCAAGAAACAGATGTAGTGCTCTGCCGCACTTCGGATCGGCGAAGACGATTGCCACGCAAGTGATAATGTTATATATAACACTAAAAAATCAACAATTTATGTCAAAAGAATTTTCAAGAAGGTCATTCCTCAAGGTGGGGGCGGCCGCAGCCGCAGGCCTTGCGATTTCGCCGGAGTCGCTCTTCGCGGGAGTGACCGGCGGAGAAACCGAAAAAGGTAAAGAGGCGCCGAAGCCTCTCGACCGCAAGCTCAAGATTCTCGCAGTGGGCATCGGAGGACGCGGTGCGGGCGTTCTCAGCGGACTTGAGACCGAGGACATCATCGGTCTTTGCGATGTGGACTGGAAATATGCCGACCATGTTTTCAAGAAGTACCCGAACGCAAAGAAGTACAACGACTATCGCAAGATGTTCGAGGAACTTCTTCCCGAATGCGACGCCGTTGTCTGCGCGACTGCGGATCACACCCACGCCATCATCTGCGCCGAGGCCATCGCCGCAGGCAAGCACGTCTATTGCGAAAAGCCTCTGACCCACACGGTCTATGAGTCAAGACTCCTCACGAAACTCGCGGCAAAGCATAAGGTGGCCACACAGATGGGCAACCAGGGTGCTTCAGGCGAGGGCGTGCGGCTTGCCTGCGAGTGGATCTGGAACGGGGAAATCGGGGAGGTGACCCGCGTTGACGCATTCACCGACAGGCCGATATGGCCGCAGGGACTTGAGCGCCCGGCTGAGACCATGAGAGTTCCGAAGACACTCAACTGGGATGCTTTCATCGGTCCGGCCCCGATGCGCCCGTACAACTCGATCTACACCCCTTGGAACTTCCGCGGATGGTGGGATTTCGGAACCGGAGCGCTCGGAGATATGGCCTGCCACATCCTCCACGCACCGTTCATGGCCCTCAAGCTGGGCTACCCTATCCATGTCGAGGGTTCTTCAACCAAACTCCTCAGCGAGTCCTGCCCGAGCGCGCAGCATGTGAAGTACATCTTCCCTGCACGCGACAATATGCCTAAGGTGTCTATGCCGGAGGTCGAGGTCAACTGGTACGACGGCGGGCTTCTGCCTGACCGTCCGGAGGGACTCCCGGCCGGGGTCAATCTCAACGACCACGGCGGATGCGTCATCTTCCACGGCACGAAGGACACTCTCATCTGCGGATGCTACGGTGTCAACCCGTACCTCGTTTCAGGAAGGGTTCCGAATGTTCCGAAGACCCTGCGCCGTGTAACGACGAGTCACCAGCAGGACTGGGTGAGAGCCTGCAAGGAGGATGCTTCAGTGCGTGTCCCTTCATCTTCAGACTTCAGCGTCGCCGGACCTTTCAACGAGATGGTCGTGATGGGCGTGCTCGCGGTACGGCTTCAGGGGCTCAACCAGGTGCTCGACTGGGACGGCGAGAACATGCGTTTCACCAACATCCCGGAGGGCGCGACTATCAAGGCCATGGTCAAGGACGGATTCTCCATCAAGGACGGCCATCCGACTTTCCAGAACACCTACACCGACCCTGTAGATGCCAACGCGTTCGCACAGGAACTCATCAAGCACACCTATCACAACGGGTATAAGCTTCCTGACATGCCCGAATGACAAAAGTTGATACATACTTTATAAACCATTAATAATCAATATAATGAAAAAAGCAATCATTATAGCATCCGCTGCCATGGCAGGGGCGCTGACGCTGGCATCCTGCACCTGCAGCAACTCCAAGAAAGCGGAGGAGAAGACCCCTGCCGCTCCGGAATATACCGAAATCGAAAAGCCTTGCGTGGATCTTTCACAGTTCACAAAGGACGCCGAGGACTACTATGTCATCTTCGACGGCAAATCTCTCAACGGCTGGAGGGGATATGGAAAGGACTCTGTTCCGCCGAGATGGACAGTCAAAGACGGCTGTCTCCATTTCGCGGGCACCGGCACGGGCGAAGGACAGACCGGCGAGGGCGGAGACATAATCTTCTCGCACAAGTTCAAGAATTTCATCCTCGAATTCGACTGGAAAGTTGAGAAAGGCTCGAACTCCGGCGTGTTCTACCTTGCGCAGGAAATTTCCGCAAAGGATTCACAGGGCAACGAGCAGCTTCAGCCGATTTACATCTCCTGCCCCGAGTATCAGATTCTCGACAACGCGAACCATCCTGACGCCCTCCTCGGCGTGGACGGCAACCGCAAGTCAGCTTCCCTCTACGACATGATTCCTGCAAAGCCGCAGAACTTCACCAAGTTCGGAGAGTGGCAGACCGGCAAGATCATGGTTTACAAGGGTACTGTGGTGCACTACCAGAACGGCGCGAACGTGCTCGAGTACCACCTCTGGACTCCGCAGTGGACCGAGATGCTCCAGAACAGCAAGTTCAGCCAGGAGAAATGGCCTCTCGCATTCGAGCTTCTGAACAACTGCGGCGGTGCGAACCACGAGGGCTACATCGGGTTCCAGGATCACGGGGATGATGTGTGGTTCAGGAATATTCGCGTAAAAGTAATGGACTAATGTGCAAAGCCGTTAAAAAGCGGATTGCTGCGTTATGCGTCTTGCCCGAATCCTCACAACCGTCAGGTTGCTCCGGTATCGGACTTCGCCGCAAGCCTTGCACTCCATCTTTTTAACGGCTTTGAATCCGAAGTATTGTAAAAAGTATTAGATGAAACTCAAGTCATTAGTGATTTTATCGGGAGTGGCGGCGGTTCTCGCCGTCTCATCCTGCTGCGGCAAGACTGAGGAGAAGAAGACCATCGGTCTGCAGCTGTACACCGTGCGGAACTCGATGAAAATCGATGCCCGTGAAACTCTTGAGGCACTCGCCTCATACGGCTACAACTCCTACGAACTTGTGCAGTGGGGCGGAGATCCGAATGTCTTCGGCCTTCCCGCTCCCGAGTTCAAGGGCATATGCGACAGCCTCGGAGCGAAAATCGTCTCGACCCATTCCTCACTTGTCGAAGACCCGGAGAACGAAGAGGCGGTGATGGCCAACTGGAGGGAACTCTTTGAAATCCAGAAGGCGTGCGGCGGAAAATATTTCGTCATCCCGAGCTACAAGGTGGACTACACCGTGGAGGAGGTGCAGCGCGAATGCGACTACTTCAACCGCGTGGGACGCGTGGCTGCGGAGTACGGGCTAAAGCTCGGCTACCACAACCACGCCGCCGAGTACCAGACGCTCAAGGACAGCGACAAGGTGATGTGGGAATATCTCGTCGAGAACACCGACCCGCAGTATGTCTGCTTCGAACTCGACGTGTTCTGGTGCCAGAAAGGCGGCAAAGACCCTGTGGAATACCTTAAGAAGTATCCGGACAGGATTGAAATCCTCCACATCAAGGACGAGTTTGTCATCGGACAGAGCGGAGAGATTGACTTCGAATCCATCTTCAAACAGTTCTATGCCAACGGGATGAACGACTGGTTCGTCGAGATTGAAGCGGCGAAGGACTATCTCAAGAACGCCGACGGCACGCCTTACGACAGGGCGCAGATTGACTCGGCGATGCTTCAGGCCGCAAAACAGAGCGCCGAATACCTCCTCAAAGCCGACTTCGTCCGTTAGGAACGGGCAAACAGACAGTCAAACGAAGAGGGTGAACAAAACACCCTCTACATAAAAAACAAGGGGCTGACTAAAAAGTCCCGAAGGGACCGCGCCGGAGGCGCAAAATACCCCTAATAGGGGTCGCAGACGTCAGTCTGCGGGGGTTAGGAAGTCCGAAGGAGGGTGAACAAAACACTTTTTGGTCACCCCCTTGTTTTTGGTATCGCGGAAAATGATTGTCAGGTCTATCTTGAAGCTCCGTATGTCGCGTTCTTCGGCTTGAATATGCCCTTTGAAATGTTGAAATTCTCGGAATCCTCCCCGAAATCGAAAATTTCAGCGGCATCTTCCAGTTTTTTGTTGTAAATCTGACCAAAGTTCGTATTCTGTCCCACCTTCATCTTCTTTGTCGGCACTCCGCTTTTGTAGATGGCATAGTTCTGGACAAAAGTGTTATAAGTCGCCTCAACACAATTCTTGTCCTCCTCCTTCACGATGCCGGTATAGCTGTCATTGCAGTTTGTCGTGTAGTCTTCGAAATAGAAGAGGTTGTTGGAGATGGCGCCACCTCCGAGGTCGTTGATCTGGCAGTAGGCGTAGGATGCCTGAGGGTATACATTGACGAAGGTGTTGTGGGTGATTTTGACGCTTGAGACAGTGCCCTTCCTGTTGGAGTAGAGACAGAAGCCCTTCACAGTTCCATCTGACCAGAAGACATTGTTGTCAAATGTCAGCTCCTGCATCGTGTAGGTATTCGCACTCATCTGAAGCAGATATGCGACCGTGGCCGTTGTGGAGTTCACCCATACATCGCAGTCCTTCATCGCGAAAGAGTTGACATTCCGGGCGGCGGCCATATAGCTCAAGTTCTTGTCGCCGACAATCTTCTCGATGAGGCAGTCGGAAAATCCGATGCGTTCAATCACATTGTCGTTTATGTTGGCCAGAAGGTAACCTTCGAGAAAGCCCCCGTTGCTGAGACTGATGTTTTGGAACTCGATGATGTTCTCCGAGATCGTGGCCGTGGACGCGAACTTGATTTGAGACGTGGCGCTGATTTCAGTCCTGGCGCCCTCGGTGTTTCCTGCCACGATGAACGGAAGCCCGATCTCATCGGTCGGGAAGACCGCCACAGCATCGGAATCGACGAAATTCACGCCCGCCTTGAGAGTCTTGTCCGCACTTGAAGCGCTGATGTAGTTCACGCTCGGGAAAGCGGTCTTGTTCACCGTCACTCCACCGACCGTGACATCCTCTCCGTCAAGATATTTCCCGTAAAGACCCGGATAAGTCACCACTATGGAAGAAGAGACGTAGACCTTCACCTTGCTTATCGATGAAATGCCCGTCTCCGAGACTGCGAGAAGACAGACATCGGCCTTACTGTCGGCGGAAAGCGCCCTCGTGACCGTTTCAGAAGCAATCGTGACCGTTTCCGGAGCAGTGACTGATAGGATGGAACTCGCGAATGACGCGCTCCAGCCCTGAGGGGCGGTCACCATCACCGATGCGACACCGACCGTCTCAACCGTGAAAGTCTTAGTCTCCCCGCAGGCGAAAGTCACGACATCCTCCGCGCCTTTGATTACGCAGGAGAAGTCCTTCACTATGAGAAGGGAATAAGTCATGCCGTCCTTCAGCACGACTTCAAGGCGGTCGCCTTTCACGCTCACGCTTCTGAAAAAGCTGTCCCCGGCCGATGAGCCGCCGTCCGCAACCGCCTTGACAGGCTTGCCTGCGGCATCCAGAACCTGAACATAGTTCTGCCCGTTGTCGTAGCTCACAGTCCAGTATCCGGAATCGTCTACACCGAACTTGGGTGTCACCCCGTCAGAACCCGCCGCCTTGACCTTCTGTCCGGACACGAGAACAGGTTCCGGACCGTCACCATAATCCACGGTCCAGAAGCCGTCGGCATCGACGGAGACAATCGGAGCGTTGGCCACTCCGATGCTGCCCTGATTGAGCGTTATCACCTTGCCGTCGCTGAAGGTTATGGTGTATGTACCGTCCTTCTCGACGACGCTGCTCACGGTTCCGCCCTCGACCAGCTGTCTTATGGCCTCCACATTGGAGTTTATGATGCCGACATTCTTTTCAAGGGCATAAATCCGGCTTTCAGCCGATTCGATGCGGTTTTCCAGCCCGGAGATGTCCGAGCAGGAGGAGAAAAACCCGGCGAGGAGCACCGCCCCGCAAATTGCAGATATCCGTTTCATAATATTCTGATGTTATATGCTGTTTATTTTAATGCCGCAAGCCACGCCGGGAGCGCTCCCAGCCTTGCCTTCAGCTGCTGTTCATAAAGTGATTCCGGGGCGACCGCCGTCCCGTTGCTCTCCAGCAGTTTCACCTGGGACTCATCGAAAGTCGCTGGTTCTCCGTGGAATCCGACGATTACAGGAGGGAGAAACTTCCACCAGAGGCTTGAATGATCCCAGAAATTGAATGTCCCGCTCTGAGGAGTAAGAGAACGGAAGTTCCAGATGACGAGGTCGTCGAGATGGTTCGGCACCTGGGCCTGATCGCCTCCCTGTCGGTATTTCATCCATCCGCCCGTGCAGCAGTCGATGAGCGTGGCACGGGGCTGCGTGGCGTGGGACTCGAAGCAGCTGTCGTTCCCCCAGACATTGCGCCAGAGCACCGTTCCCATACTCTGTTTGGACACGCCCACGGCGTGGTACTGCCCCGCCCCTGAGGAATATGTCCCAGAAGCGTCGACCAGATAACCTGAGGCGGTGTCTGTCGTCGCCCCGATGAACACCCTCGAAGAGCACTGGGAGCGCATCGCGGCGTGCCCCCTGTTGCCACCGAAGGTGATGTCGTAGGCGGATATATTCGCGCTCCAGATGATGGAACAGGCCTCGCTCACGCTTTCGAAACCCACCCGGCGCACCCAGGAGTTCACCAGCCGGGTTAAGTTGACCGGCTTATAGGCCCCGTCGTCCTGCCAGCTGCCATGGTGAGAGAAGTCCGCCTTCGCATTCCCCTTGAAAGTGAGGTCCTCAATTCCTACATTCTCGTAATGCGGATAAGAATCAATCCTCCAATTGTAGCCTCCGGCGTTGGTGTATGCTGTATATTGCAGGTCGACTTCGTGCATAATCGGCTCACAGAACGTGACCTTGTTCCCGGAGATGGATTTAATCTGATGATAGTCGTAAACCTGCACTCCGCCATTCACGATGTTCGTCATCGCGGAAAGTTCGGAATCCGAAGGATTGCCTGCCGCAAGTTCCGCCTTGACAAAGGCCGGGTCATTGTTGACCACCGTAAGGCATACCCACTGTCCCTCAGAGAGTCCGGCCGCGGAGGAGACCTCCACACTGAACGAGCCTTTCGCCGCGTCTGCGGTCACATCGGTCAGTTTCGACAGTCCGCTGTTGTGCTTGAAGTCAATCATCGTCGGAGAACTGTACAGTACGGAAGCGTCGGACGGTTGGTTGGGATCCTGCATCACGAGCGTGGTCTTGTCCCGGCCCGCGCCCCTCAGGATAAAGTTGCCGGAGCGGATTTGAATGGTCTGGCTCGGACTCTTGCCCTCGCAGGCCACATCGTCATCAGAAGTATGCAGGATGAACTCCCCTTCCGGGAAATAGACTATCGCGTTGGCTGAAACCTTATTTTCGAAACAGATGACATTGGAGGAATTCACTTGCCAGCCCACGCCGAGAGCGTCCTTCAGACATTTGAGGAAGGCCTCCCTGTCGGATTTGCCGTCATCCGGCACCGCGCCGTAGTCACAAACGTTGTAAACATTGAATCCCCATCCGTCGGCTTCCGGAGGAGCGCTCTCACCGTGATTGTAGCCGGCATACGAGAAGTCGGGAAGTCCGCTCGCGAGCCCGGAGAGCGTGAAGACGAGATTCACGGTCTTGATTCTGCCCTCCTCCGAAACCAGAACAATGCCCAGCGTATATTCCCCCGCCTGAGCCGAGGACGGTGCGGAGACCGTAAGCCAGCCGTCGGATATGGCCGCGTCCCAGCCGTCCGGCAGCTTGAAAAGAGCGTCAGTCACCCCTGATTCAGTGATTCTGAACGACAGGGACTTTCCATAGAATATGACCGCTCCGGACTCGTAGCCCTCGACCGTAAACACGAAATCCCCGACCACATCAAGACTGACGACCTGACCATCGGCAAGTGTGAAGACCATCTTCCCCGTTCCGGAGTCATAATTCACTTCGCGAAAGATGCTTGAGGAATCGGATCCCGAAGAAGAGGCGGTCGCGCTCACCGGCTTCCCGTCATCTCCGAGAAGGCGGGACCAGTTTTGTCCTCCGTCCGTGCTTATCAGCCAGAAGCCGAGAGCGTCCACCTTGAGCTGCGGAGTGATCCCGTCTTCTGAAAGGGCGTCGGATGAACCTTCAATCCGTTTGAAAGTATTGCCGTCATCCAGCGAGACAATCCAGTGTCCTTCGGAATCTATGCCGATGAGCGGGACGAGCGATTCCGCTTCAAGGCCGTAGATGACTTTTATGGAGGTCCCGTCATTGAGGCTGAGGACATATCCGATGACTTTGGAGTTTTCATCCTTGACTTCCTCATATTTCTCAATCCAGACATCCTTTTCATAGATGCGCCGCAGGGCGACCGCATTCTGCCAGGCCACGCCGGCCGACTTCTCAGCATCCGCGATGCGGATTTCGAGGGAATCCAGTCTCTCTTCAAGTTTCGAGAGGCTGCAGGAGACCGCCACCGTCCCCATCAGGACGACAGCGGCCAGATATTCAAGGCTTCTCATATTTATTGTTTTTAGTGTTTGTCACGGCAAAAATAGCAATTAATTTTTAACGGAAGTTCAGCCCGGAAATGACATCGTCGCGATGCCAGATGTCATCGGCCTCCCTCAATTTCGACTTGAGTTCGTCAAGAAGAGCGGAGAAGAGTTCCGGAGACTCGCGCCGGTCAATGGGGTGCATCTGATACGGGTCCGTCCGGTCGTCGTAGATGGTGACACTCTTCAGAGTCCTGTCCCTGTTGATGACTATCTCCATAGTATGCGAAGAGGTTCTTATGCCTCTGGCTACGGGAAAGAAGCCTGTCACTTTCCCCAGAGAGTCCGTCTGCCCGTTGACATTCCTGATATACAGGACAGATGTCGGGACGGCGCACTTCTCTCCGGTCTCCATAAGCAGCGGAGAAAGATCCTCCCCCTCGGCGCATTCGGGGACGGCATCGCGAAGTCCCGCCATCGAAAGCAGCGTAGGCATTATGTCGACGCTCGCAAAGAGGGTGGTGTCGACGCGGTGGCGTATTTTTCCCGGATAGCGGACAATCATAGGGACATTGAACGACTCAGTGTAGATGGAGTTCTTCGGGTCGGGTGTGGAATGGCTGCACATTGTCTCGCCGTGGTCGGAAGTGAAGACGACTATGGTGTTTTTCTCCAGACCGAGCGCCTTCAGCTCCTTCAATATGCGTCCGAACTCCCTGTCGACCGCCGTGACATTCGCGAAATAATACCTCGCGGACGGAGCCTTGGCAAGAAGGGTGTCCGCATTCGGCCGCACATACAAGTCCCTGTATGACATATCCCTGTACAGAGAGTAGTCCTCCTCCATACAGTCCTCAGGACCGGAATACGGGCTGTGCGGCGGGTTGTAGGCCACCACAAGGAAGAACGGCGCTCCCTTGCGGCGCTCTCCGTTGCAGTTGCGCAGAAACTCTATCGCCTTGTCAGTCTCGTGCTTGACCGAAAACTCGTGAGGGTCGTGCCTCACTCCGTCCGTGTCCCAGTAATGAGGGTTCTTGTGCTCGTCAAAAGTGCCGTAGGAATACCACCAGTCGAATCCGTGCCGCCTCTCCGGAGGCGTGTAGGCATCCCACTCCGGGACTGAATCGCTGACATAATGTCCCGGATTGGCCGGGTCGTTCTTAGTCGGGAAGTCGGCGTGAAGCTTCCCCACATAACCGCAGCTGTACCCCCTGGACTTCAACACGTCGCTTATGCACACCGCATCCTGACGGAGGCTGCTTTCCGGACGGTCTGACATGCAGTTGAGAGTGATTCCGCTCCTTTCGGGATACAGACCCGTAAGGAAAACGCCCCGGTACGGGCTGCTGAGGGGGCAGTTGCTCATTGCCCGCGAGAGCACCACGCCCTCTGAAGCGAAGCCGTCGAGATTGGGTGTCACGACAGGATCCGCCGCCCAGCGGACATAGGGGTTGTATTCCTCTCCGTTCCAGAATGCAAGAGCCTGATTGCGGAACTGATCCGGGAACACATATATGATGTTCGGCTGCGGATTTCCTGCGTCCGTGCAAGAGGACGCCGCCAATGCCGAAAGCGGGAGCAACCCGCGTTTCATCTGCTCAAAAAGTTTCATGACTCAAGTTTCGCAAGTATCTGATTTATTGTAATCCGACCCGTTCAAGTTCAATCTCTTCAGTGCGTGCTTCTCCGGTGGTGAACGAGAGGATCGTGCTGCCGTCTGCCGCAGTCGCGGTGACATCGCTCTTCCCGCAGTCCCTTATCTTCCAAAGCCCGTTCAGTTTCAAGGTCACATTGGTGGGGAGGCAGTGGGAGTCTATCCAGCTGCGGCCGTACACGCTGCGCTCAATCCGCTTTCCTTCTGCATCATAGACCTCGTCGGCCGCCCCCCGGTAAAGGGCGAGGTCCGGATTGGATACGCTGAGAGTCAGCACGTCCCCCTCCGATGAATACATTATCAGAGCCGGAGCGGAGTCCAGAATCAGCGAATCCACAGGTCCGCCTTCAAAGACTGCGCAGCCGGTCACCCCGCTCTCCGCATCCCTGACCACGTGGGCGCGGGAGTCCCTGCGGATGACGGAATACGGCTTCGATTGCCTCCACGATTCCACTCTCGCGGCCGGAGCGAGCACCCCCACCATATATTCATAATTATCCTTCATATAAGCATCACCTTTCGTGGAGACGTCCCCGGCCGCAGCAAACTTGCCGACCAGAGTTCCGTGGACGATGTACGCCTTCTCGAAAACGCCTTCTGTCGGGAGGTCCGTCTCTTCGTGGAGCGAGTGCTGAAGACCTCGGGAGACCCTCACCCTGGCATCCCTGACGAAGTAGCTGTTCCCGAAACGGTCGCTGACGACCGTGAGCGGTGAGTCCAGTTCCTCGGCATAGTCAAGCGAGCATACCTGCTTTCCGTCGACTGCGGTCGGGGTGTTCTCCGTGACGCTGTTCTGGAAAAGCGTCGTATGGAGTTCCGAACCCGGCAGGGCGTTCTCGAGGTCGGTTCCCAAAGCCACGATTCTGTCCCCGAAAGCGAAGAAGGACTTGCGCGCACGAAGGCTTCCGTTATATTTGTCGTGTTCGTGGAGTTTCATCGCAAACACGCCGCAGAGTCCCTTGTGCGACACTCCTCCGGCGAACCACTCGTCGGAGAGCAGCATCTCCTCGTAGCCGGAATGCTCGTCCACATTGAGGATGTCGGCCCGCATCCGCTCCATCGGAATCTCCGCCGCCGTAGTGCCCGGAATATGACACCAGTCCCAGCCTTCCACCCGGTAGCCGCTGCCGAAGGAGTCGATGACCGGGAAGCCGCCGCAGAGAATCTGCATACTCCCGTGGGTGAGATAGCGCCCGTAAAGATTGGCTCCGTTATAAATCTCCGCCGCCCAGAGATAGCGGCTGTGTCCGGCAAAGGTGACGAGAGCCTCCCCGCTGCGGTGGGAAAGAGAGCAGTTGTAGCCGTAGGCCCGGCTGCCCTGCGGAGTGGCTTCCGGGGTTATCCCGGCTTTCCCGAATTTTCTGTTCCATATTTCCGTCTTCTTCGGACAATCAGGCGTAAGCCTGAGGAAGGCCGACGCGAGATCCGTATCAGTCGGAGAACCGCCGTCCGGGCTTCCCGCATCGGCGAGCAGTGCGAAATGCCTCGGGACAAGCTCCCCTTTCCCGTCCGGGTGACGGCCCGACATCGCAAGCGGGAATGAGCGCAGGTTGCACCAGAAGCGCATCTGAAGGAGAGCCTCCTTCAGTATGGAGTGGCTTTCCGGGGATATGGCGAGCGAGGTGCCGGCGAGCATCCACACGGCATTCACCGCTCCGTCCAGCCCTCCGACGGCGTAGGCCGGGTAGGACTTCCTGTGGTGATATATTGAGCCGTCCCTCTTGAAGCACGGCATTGTGCCGTCGACATATTTGAACCCGTTGTCTATCCAGCGGGAGAGCGCCTTCAGATAGGCATACTTGCGGGGCGAAGGGTCGAGAATGAGAAGCGACGCCATCCTCCCGTTCAGCGAAGTGTTGAACGCGTCTATGTCCATCCCCGGCTCTTGCGGAGCGGTCTTGACCTCTCCCACGCCGGAAAACCACTCCATCGCCTCCTGAACGCTGTCGAGCAGCCCCGCGTCGCGGAGCACGTCCCTCATCAGGACAGGAGCGATGTAGAAGTTCCTCATACTGTAGCCCAGATGGTGCAGCGTGCCCTGGGCGCTGCCCGCGGCGAAGCCCTGATCGAGGAGATGGCGCGTCATATTCACATACATCGCGGCGATTTCCTCCTTTTCTGCCTTGTCATCCGATTTCAGGTACGCGGCGGCGAGGTCTCGGAGATTGTCGTTATAGTCCCTCAGAAGCTGTCCGTTCTTCCTGAAAGAAGAGGAGGCGTCCCTGATTCCGAGATTGAGGAAGGTCTCCGCGTAACGGACGAAGTAAACCGGTTTGCCGACGAGCGTCCCGTCCGGATTCGTCCTTATCCCGTAACTGCAGTACATTCTCCTGAGGGAATCCAAAGGAACTGTCTTCGACGGGGTGACGAGGCTTATGAACCTGTCAGTTATCGTCTGCATGTCACGCCTCTGCGAGTCCGTCAGCGGAGTCTGCTCCACATCGAGCTTCAGATTCCAGCTGCGGTTGAGCATCAGCCAGTGCACGGTCGTCTCAGGGTTGATGAACGGAGCCTGCCAGTCGGCGGTGTGGTAGCGGACATCCTCGAAGGCGGAGGTGATTATGCCGTCAAAATACAGACTCCCCCGACGGACATTCCCGGGGGCGCAGATTACGACCTCGTCCATCCCCTCTTCGGGAGTTCCGGTCATATCCCGGTCAAACGCCACCCAGGCCCCCCTCCATCCCGAGAATCCGAGACCGTACTCGAAGCCGCAGCACTCCCGCCCGCCTTTTCTGAAGGAAAAGTGCAGACTGCCCTCAAAAGGCTCGGCGGAATAGACCCAGAACACGAATGTCGAGACGGAAGTCTCTTTCGGATTCGGGTTCTTCTTCAGATATGGAACCGGCCCGGGGATTGAAATCTCCGCTCCCTCCCTCTTCCATTTCCAAAGGAGGGAATGGCTGCCCAGCTTATAGTGGCAGGTTGAAAGACTCACGCTCGAGCCTCTCCCCGGGACAACCGGCGAAGTGTCCTTCTCGAACGAAAGGACTCCCCTGTCCGGGCCGTAATCGACTACATCCGCCGCCGCTGCCGAAGACACGCACACCGCAGCGAAGAAGGCAAGCAATGTTCTGATTCGCATAGACATAAGTTCTTTACTATAAATTCTTCACCCCAGTCAAGCCCTCAGACCCAGGAAGCAGGGCGCCGGGGACCGTATTCCCGAGCGGGCGTGTTGCAAAATTAGAAAAATTATTACATTTGCGCATCGGGCTTTATGTTATGGCGTGATATTATGGATAGAATCAGATTCATTATTCTTCTGCTGCTCGCGACATCGTTCTCTGCGGGCGCGGCGATTAATTCCCAATATGGATTTGAAGGCGGCGTTCCGTCATTCGTTTCAGCCGCAGGCGGGGCAGGCGTATCCGCCTCCGCAGACAAGTTCAAGGACGGAAAACAATCGCTGAAATTTTCCTGGGACGGACAGGGCGAACTGGTGTTCTCCAATCACGCAGATCTGGAGGCTTCGATGAAAGTCAAGGGCGCAGGCCTTATGATGTGGGTTTACAACACTGCGGCAATCGGGTCTCCGCTCAGATTCACCATCATAGACTGGCTCGGAAAAGAAATCTGCCACTTCGATTTCAATATGGAGCATTGCGGCTGGAGGGCCATATGGATTAAATATGCCGATATGCACAGCTCAGACGGAGGTTATTACGGAGATCTCCCGGCTGAAGAGAGGAAGACCCTCCCGGCGAAGATGGTAATCAGTTCCCCCGAAGGCTGCAATAACGGTACAATCTACATCGACAGAGTCAGCTTCTCCAAGACAAAACTTCACGACCAGATCACCCCGGACAAGCAGATTCCCGACAACAACTGCCACCTCCACAGGGATATGTGGCAGTGGTGCAGACTTTGGGAGTGGGAACAATACCCCGAACCGGAGTTCCGTCCCGTGAGCGGGGATGAGGCGGGGATGCTCCGCACTGTCGAGAAACGCCTGGACGAATGGGCCGCAGAAGGGAATCCTTCCGAAGAGTATACTTTGAAGACCCTTATGAAGAGGGCTCAGGCGCATGTCGACAAATACGGAATCCGCCGGCTTCCGGACGGGAGCATAACCGGAGCGCCGCTTCTGAGCGATGACGAGTTCAACAATGCGGCGGGCGAGATGCGCATACGCTTCATTCAGGAAATAGTCTACTGGTACGCCCTCGAATACCTCTACACCGGAAGCGAGGCACATCTCCCGCAGGTCATAGACGCGATGGACCACGCGCTCGACCAGGGCTTCGCCTACGGGAGCGGACAGGGGACTAACCACCATTACGGCTATCAGGTGAGGGATCTGTATAAAGGAATATGGATACTGCGCAAACCGCTTGAAAAGGCCGGGCGGCTGAAGGACTATGTCCGGACCCTGACCTACTGGTCCGGTCTTCAGGAGACCCGCATGCCGTACGAACAGACCCGGGACGGGGTGCTTGACGCGCTGCACACTCTGCACAACGCGCGGGTCATATCCGCCCTGCTCCAGGAAGGGGACGATGTGAAGTTCGCATATATGAAAGCTCTCGGACAATGGACAAGCGGAGCTTTGCGATTCACCAGCGGCACCCTCGGGGGTCTCAAGACTGACGGGACTTCCTTCCACCACGGAGGGCATTATCCCGGATACTCCGTCGGGGCATTCGCGAGCGTCGGAGACTTCATAAGATACTGCGGCGGAACGGAGTTCCAGATTGACGACACCGCGAGGAGAGACCTCAAGAAGGCCCTTATGGCGATGTACGACTACACCAACGGGCGCGAGTGGGGAATCGGAGTGTGCGGAAGACACCCTTTCAACGGGTCGATTCCGGACAGGGATGTCGAAGCATACGCACAGCTCGCGCTTCTGGGCGACCTCACGGGACAGGGGCTGGCCGCCGACCCGGATCTTGCCGGGGCGTACCTCGCCATGGGAGGCAAAAACAAGAACGCCGTATCCGCATTCAAGAAAGCCGGTATAAAGGCTAAGGCGGCGGAAGACGGCTTCAATGTCTATAACTACGGCGCGTTCGGAGTGCACAGGCGCAACGGATGGATGCTGACTCTCAAGGGATTCAACTCCGATGTGTGGAGTTCGGAGATATACGCCGCCGACAACCGCTACGGGCGCTACCTCAGTTACGGCTCCGCCCAGATCATATTCCCTGAAGGGGCGAAAGCCGGCGGCTACAGCCAGGAAGGCTGGGACTGGAACCGCCTCCCCGGGGTGACATCCGTCCATCTCCCGTTCGACAGGCTGGAGAATCCGCTCAAGGGCACGCTTATGGAGAGGAACAGCTCGCGTTTTCCGGGTGTGTCCTCGCTCGAAAGGAAGAACGGCTGCCTCGCGTTCACCTATGTGGAAAAGGACAGGCCGAACTTCTGCGCCGGCGCAACAGCGACGAAGAGCGTATTCTGCTTCGATGAGAGGATTGTGTTCATCGGCACCGGGATAAGCAACTCCTCCGACTGCCCCACCGAGACGACTCTGTATCAGCTTCGCCTCGACAACAGGGATGCCGAGGTGGACATCAATGACGATTACTCTTCGGCATTCCCCTATTCGTGGAAGCAGACCGGCGGCGGGCAGGTCGTCCTCACGGACATAAACGGCAACTTCTACATCATTCCGGACGCGCGAGGTCTGAACGTGGAGAAGAAACACCAGAGTTCGCCGTCAGACACGAAAAAGAAAACCGGGGAGGGCGATTTCATCACCGCGTGGATTGACCACGGGATTTCGCCTTCCGATGCATCCTACGAATACCTCATGCTCGTCCGTCCAAACGGCAAGGAAGTTTCCAGATATTCAAAGAAACTTCCCTACGAGGTGCTGCAGGCCGACAACTCCGCGCACGTCGTGAAAGATGTCCCGACAGGCGTCACCGCATACATCAGCTACAACGGCTACGCCTCCTCCGCCACTGCGGCGGCTGAGATTCCGTCTGAAACCATAGTGATGGAACGGAGCAGAGACGAAGGCAAACTCGTCATGAGCGTCTGCACTCCGGATCTCGGAATCACTGAAAAAGGCTATACTACAGCCCAGCCCAGCCAGCCTCTTCGCAGGACAGTCACGATGAACGGCCTGTGGAATCTTACGGAAGAGAATCCGTCGGTGAACGTCAGGGAAGAGGGCGGGAATACGGTGCTCGAGGTCGAGTGCCTGAACGGGCAGCCGGTCGAGTTCCTGCTGACACGCAAGACATCAGGGAGCAATCCCGCAGAACATATTAATCACTAAACTTGTGCTCTATGCAAACTTTGAGAAAAATCTTCACAACCATCCTTCTCGTCTTACCGGTCCTCTCGGCATCGGCACAGACGGTGAAGGTCAGCGGACGCGTGGTCGATGCCTCGGGAGTTCCCCTTATGGCAGTCACAGTCTTTGAAGACGGGAAGACTTCGAACGGCACGGCTACGGATACGGACGGCAATTACAGCCTCACCGTCTCATCCTCAAAATCCACGATAGTATTCTCCTGCCTCGGCTTCGCTGAAGTGAGGGAGACCGTGGGAGGCAGAAGCATAATAAATGCGACCCTGAACGAGGAACAGCTCTCCATCGACGCCGCCGAAGTGGTCAGCATCGGCTACGGAACCGTCGCGAGGAGAGACCTGACAGGTTCTGTGAGCAAGGTCGATATGGGCGAGATAATGAAGACGCCTGTCACCAACTTCGACCAGGCTCTCACGGGAAAGATTGCCGGTGTCGTGGTCACGACCTCCGACGGTGCGCTCGGCACCGAGGCCAACATCACCATCCGGGGAAACAACTCCCTCACCCAGAGCAGCGCCCCGCTTTATGTCATCGACGGATTCCCGACCGAGAGTTCGATGGCGACCGCGCTCAACTCCGCCGACATCGAGTCCATAGACATACTCAAGGATGCCTCGGCTACGGCAATCTACGGAGCCAGAGGAGCGAACGGAGTCATAGTCATAACCACGAAACAGGGACAGGAGGGTAAGCCGAAAGTCAATTTCAACGCGAACTGGACGATGAACCGTATTGCGAACAAGGTCGAACTGATGAACGGATACGATTTCGTCACCCTGCAGACGGAAATCTACGACTACACAGGAAACACCAACGCCTATCTCAAGCCTTCCGAGGCCGACGAGACGGCGGGAATCACCTCCTATAGCGTAGAGGATTACCGCGACATTCCGTACACCGACTGGCAGGACAGGCTCTACCGCACGGCCCTGACCCAGAACTACTCTCTGTCCGTGTCCGGCGGAAGCAAGGAGGCGGGTAACCGCTACAACATCAACCTGTCCGCGCTCGACCAGGACGGCATCATCATAAAGTCCAATTTCCAGAGGTATCAGGGCAAAATCAACTTCCAGCAGAAATTCGGGAAGAGGGTGACGTTCGACCTCATAGGCAATTACTCGAGAGCCGTGACAAACGGAGTCACCCCGACGGACGCCCAGGCTTCCTCCTCGGCTACGGGATGGCTCATGTACTCGGTATGGGGCTACCGCCCTGTGAAGCCGATCCGCTCGGGAAATACCGACGACCTCTACGACGACCTCGTCGATTCCGAGGTGACAGGGGCCAACGACTACAGGTTCAACCCGGTGAAAACCGCGCAGAACGAGTACCGCAAGACAATCGTGGACTATCTCAACACCAATGCCGGACTCACCTGGGAAATCATCGACGGACTCAAACTCAAGATTACCGGAGGATATTCGATGTACAAGAGACGCCGCGAAGAGTTCAACGGCACGCAGACCTACACCGGATATGTCGGTTCTCCGTCAGGCAAAGGCATCAACGGAGCCATCTACTGGTACGACAGGAAATCGTGGCTCAACGAGAACACTCTCACATGGACAAAGAACGTCAGGCGTCATCACCACCTCCAGCTGCTGGGCGGATTCACGCTGCAGGGAGAGAACTACGACTACAAAGGCACTTCCTCCACGAAGATGACCACGGAGGCCCTCGGACTGAACGGACTCCACACGGGAAACTACCAGACCGTCGTTCCATGGGAATATGACTGGACCATGATGTCCGGACTGCTCCGCCTCAACTACAACTACAAGTACAGGTACTACCTCACGGCGTCGTTCCGTGCAGACGGATCCTCCAAATTCCCGGAGCATAACCGCTGGGGATACTTCCCTTCCGCCGGACTGTCGTGGAACTTCAACCGCGAGGAATGGCTGAAGAACGCCTCCTGGCTCTCGAACGGAAAGCTGCGCGCATCCTGGGGTCTTACGGGAAACAACCGCACCACAACCCCTTACGACTTCTATTCACAGATTTCCACGCAGCCGGGAAGCATCTACTCATATGACTATGTCTTCAACGGACAGACAGTTTCAGGCTACTACCCGTCGAATATGGCGAACGACAGCCTCAAGTGGGAGACCACCGAGCAATGGAATGTCGGAATCGACCTGTCGTTCTTCGAGAGCCGCCTCAAGCTCACTGCGGACTGGTATCTCAAGAACACCCGCGACCTTCTCCTTCAGGCCACCATCCCGTCATCTTCCGGATACGTGAGCGCGATGATGAACATCGGCTCCATGCGCAACCAGGGAGGAGAAATCACATTGGATGCGGTTCTCATCGAGAAGAAGAACTTCAGCTGGAGCGCGAACTTCAACATAGCCCTCAACCGGAACAAGGTCACGGCGCTCACCAACGACCAGTACTCGCTTCTGAGCAGCGTGTCCTGGGATCAGAAGTTCAACGGGCAGTATCCGTACATAACACAGGTGGGCAAACCTTCCGGACTGATGTACGGATTCATATATGAAGGAACATACAAAAACGACGACTTCAACTCCGGGACATCCCTCAAGGACGGAATTCCTTACCTTTCCTCCGTCGGGAAGAGTTCAGTAAGGCCGGGAGACCCCAAATACCGGGACATCAACGGCGACGGAGTCATCGATGACAACGACCGCACGGTAATCGGCTGCGGACAGCCGTTGAGCACCGGAGGATTCGGAACCACGTTCAATTTCTTCGGCTTCGACCTCAACTTCTTCTTCTCCTGGAGCTACGGCAACAACATCCTCAACGCCAACCGCCTCTACTTCGAGAACGGAAATGTCAGCAACACCAACCAGTGGGCCACCTACAAGAACCGCTGGACGAAGGACAACCCGGACAGCGACATACCGAGGGTGCAGGCGAACGGAGTTTACCTCTACTCTTCGAGAGTGATTGAGGACGGGTCCTTCCTCCGGCTGAGAAACATATCGCTCGGATACACCCTTCCGCGCAAAGCCCTGAGAAAAATGCATTTCGACACTATGAGAGTATATTTCTCCGCCGACAATGTCTATACTTTCACCGGCTACAGCGGCCCGGACCCGGAAGTCTCCACCAGGAACTCCGTACTCACGCCGGGATTCGACTGGTCAGCCTATCCGAGGGCATTCGGACTGACCGGAGGCGTTTCGTTCACATTCTAAAGGTTTGACAAAATGAAAAAGACATACAGATTCCTGACTGTTCTTGCAGGGACGGTTCTCACCCTCTCCTGCAGTTTCCTCGATCAGACCCCGAAAGTCATCTGCTCCGAAACATTCTACAACACGGAAGAGGAGGTTCTCTACGGGCTTGCGGGCGTGTACGGAGTAATCAACCGGGAACAGTTCTACGGCAACTACTACTCCGCGATGTACGCGAACAACGATGACCTGTGCTACTTCAACAGGGACATAAGCACCAACTTCCTCCAGTATAACCGCCACGATGCCGGCACAGTGCAGATTTATGACATCTGGACCGTCATCTACGAGGGAATCCGCAACGCCAACGCCTTTATGGCGGCCGTATCGGCTACGGAGTTCGATAAAGACGGGAAATATTACTGCGAAGCCCGCTTCCTGAGGGCGTACTACCATTTCATTCTCGCCCAGTCCTGGGGAGACGTCCCTCTGAAGGACAGGGCCACGGGCAATCTGAACGAAGTCATGTGTGAGGCCACTCCGCAGTTCGATGTGCTCACCTGGGCGGCGGCCGAGATGGAGGCATGCCTCGACACGATGGACGAGGATCCTTCAGCCCAGCCGTCCAGGGTCACGAAGACCACGGTCCAGGGCATACTCGCGAGAGTCTATCTCTTTCTCGCCGGAGACAGCGTCGAGGGCGGAGACAAGACGGCATTCCTCACCAAGGCCAGAAACTTTGCGAAGGCTGTCATCGACAGCGGTAAGCATCAGCTCAATCCCGACTACTCGCAGGTTTTCATCAATATGATCAGCGACAAATACGACACGGAATACCGCGAGTCGATGTGGGAAGCTGAGTTTCTCGGAGACCGTTCCAGCGCCGAGAGCTGGTCCAACGGCAGAATCGGGGACGTGCTCGGACTCCAGAGCGGCGACAGCAACTCTTCGCAGTTCAGCGAATTCAAATGCAACTACGCCTACGGCCAGTATGACGGCTCGCTCCAGCTTTGGGATCTGTACTGGCAGACCGACCGCACGACCGGGGAGAATGCGCTCTCCACAATCACCGACAAGCGGCAGCTCTGGAATATGCCGCCGTACAACTACGCGGGGAACGCCAACCAGCCTCCTTTCGGTGAGACAAGCGGCAAATGCATAGCCGGCATAGACAAGACTCCTTATGTTTACAAGAGCGTTTCCACCACCGCCGACCCGACAGCCGCACAGGCGATACGCAACTGCGGCAAGTTCAGGAGAGAGGTCGTCTATGAGGGTCAGAAGACATCGAAGAGCCTCTACACCACGATAAACTACCCGCTGCTCCGCTACTCCGACGTGCTGCTGATGTTCGCCGAGGCCGAGAATGAACTCTCCGGATCGTCGCAGAGCGCCTACGACTGCGTCAAGGCAGTCCGCGACAGAGCGGGAATCGCCACCCGCGACTTTTCGGAGTACGACAAGGACTCGTTCCGCGAACTTGTGCGCAACGAACGCGGAAGGGAACTCTGCTTCGAATCCCTGCGCCGCTTCGACCTCATCCGCTGGGGAGTCTATGTGAAGTCTATGCACGAATATGTCCAATGGGCGGCCGACAGCAGATGGTCGGACAATGTCAAGTCCACCCGCGCCGCAACCATCGGAGGAAATGTCAGCGAAAGGAACATCCTGCTGCCTATTCCGTCAATCGAACTGGGAGTGAACAAGTCGCTCAGGCAGAACTCCCTCTGGTCCAAATAATTTAAGCTGAAAGTCATATGAAAAAGATATATGCACTCGTGATTCTTGCCGTCGCGGCGGCCGCCTGCACGCAGGATGTCGTCTATGAGATCGACTACACGGTGTCGCTGGACAAGGAAAACACCTACAAAGCCGGTGAACCGGTAAAGTTCAACTTCAGCGGGTCGGTCGACAACATAGTCTTCTACAGCGGTGAGACCGGTCACCAATATCAGTACCGCAACCGCTATGAGGTGGACGGGACCGCCGTGAAGAATGCGGCTCTCGATATGGAGTATCAGGCGAGGTACGGAGACGCGGGGGCCCTGGAAGTCTGGATTTCCAACTCATTCGGAGGGCTTTCCGGCACGGATGCGGCGGCGGACAAGGCCTTGATGAAATCAGTGGTCGACGGCGGGATGGAAGGATGGGAGAGGCTTGAATACGCCGAGGGCGCCAGCACCATCTGGACTTCGCAGACATACGCGGTCAACAGCTATATGGACAATTTCTGCATCGCCCTCCACTGGTGTCCAAAAGACTTCACGAAGACCCAGAGAACCTATTGGATTAACGGGGCGATCAGTCTCGACCTCGAGGGTCTGGAGCCTCAGACCGTGGCTTTCGCCTCGCTGGATTTCGTGAGCCTGATGATGAACGATGAAGTGGAGGATCCGTATCTGAAGAACAACGGCAACGGGACAATTATCCTCAACAAGCCTGCAACGGCGGACATCATTTTCCAGGGCATAGGCGCGAACAAGCTCACATACGCGATAGACGGATGGGTAGTCTCCAAACCGACACCTCTCAACAAGGTCGACAACGACAAGGGACAGGTGATAAAGAACCTCCAGAACTATCTGCACAGTTTCGAATATACCTGGAATGAACCCGGAACCTACACGGTGACATTCGCGGGCACCAACTCGAACTACGCGGGAAGTTCAGTCAAGAACCACGAAATGACGATAACCATTTTCGAGGCGGAGACTGAATAAGCCTCATCTAATTCAGTCTCAGACCGATACGGTTCCGGTCTGGATCGACCGAAATGACGGTGACGCTCACTTTCTGGTGGAGATGTACCGCCCTCGACGGGTCGCTGACCCTCTGGGGGCGGTTGTCTTTTCCGGGAACGCTCATCTGCGACACGTGGATGAGTCCGTTCTGTTTGATTCCTATGTCGACGAACGCCCCGAAGGCGGTGACATTGGTCACTATGCCCGGGAGAACCATTCCGGTCTTGAGGTCTTCTATGCTGCGGATGTCCGAAGCGAACTCGAATTCCTGGGCTTCCTCACGAGGGTCGCGCCCTGGCTTGACGAGTTCCTTGAGAATGTCGTTGAGCGTCGGAAGTCCGAAATCCCCCTCCACGAAATCCTCGACTCTGATCTTCGAGCACAGTTCCGCGTTGCCCACAAGTTCCGCCGTGGCGACTCCGAGGGATGCCGCCATGCGGTCGACTATGTGATAGGCCTCCGGGTGAACCGCCGAGTTGTCAAGCGGGTTCGCCGCGTCGCGGATGCGCAGGAAGCCCGCGCACTGCTGATAGACTTTTTCGCCCAGACGGCTGACATTCAGAAGTTCGCGGCGGGAAGAATACGGACCGTGTTCGGTCCTGTAGGCGACTATGTTGTCCGCAAGAGCCGGACCGACACCTGCGACATAGGCGAGAAGATGCCGTGAGGCGGTGTTCAGATTCACTCCCACGCTGTTCACGCAGGATTCGACCGTGCTGTCAAGCTTCTCCCTGAGCAGTTTCTGGTCCACATCGTACTGATACTGACCGACTCCGAGCGACTTCGGGTCAATCTTCACCAGTTCCGCGAGAGGGTCCATGAGCCTGCGCCCGATGGACACCGCACCGCGCACCGTCACATCCTTGTCCGGGAACTCGTCCCTGGCTACCTCGGAGGCGGAATAGATTGACGCGCCGTCCTCGCTGACGGTGAACACCCGCAGCGACGAAGGTTTGGGAACCCGCTTTATGAACTCCTCGGTTTCGCGTGAAGCCGTTCCGTTGCCTATGGCTATGACCTCGATTCCGTATTCCGAAATCATCGAGGAAACCGCCCTGATTGCGGCGACCTTGTCGTTTGCCGGGGGATGCGGGAATATGGCCTCGTGGTGCAGCAGGTTGCCCTGGGCGTCGAGACATACGACCTTGCAGCCAGTCCTGAAGCCAGGGTCTATCGCGAGGGTGCGCTTCTGCCCCACCGGAGCGGCGAGCAGGAGCTGGCGCAGGTTCTCGCCGAAAATGCGTATGGACTCGATGTCGGCCTTCTGCTTAGCCTCGCGTATGACCTCGCCGCTCACCGACGGTTCAAGCAGCCGCTTGAAGCAGTCCTCGACCGCAAGGTTTATCTGTTCAGAGAGAGACGGCTGCGGATAGCGGTGGGCCTGACAGTATTCGTAGTAGATTTTCTTGCAGCATTTCTCCGGGTCGCTGTCGATTCTGACGCTCAGCACGCCCTCGTCCTGTCCGCGAAGCATCGCGAGAAGGCGGTGAGGGGCGACATGGGCGAGCGGCTCCGACCAGTCGAAATAGCTGCGGTATTTGTCCGCCTTGTCGGCAGGAGCGTTCTTGGACTTCTTCGAGGCCACACGGCGGGTGCGGAAAATCTGCCTCAGAGACTCGCGTATCACGGCCGTCTCGCTCAGGCGCTCCGCAATGATGTCACGCGCCCCAGCAAGAGCCGCTTCAGGGTCTTCGAACGCGGCCGCGTCGCGCCTCGGGTCGGATGTGGCGTTGTTCCACATCTTGTCGGCAAGAGGTTCGTAGCCGGCCTCCTTCGCCGCCGTGGCCCTCGTGCGCCGTTTCGGACGGTACGGGAGATAGAGATCCTCAAGCACATTCGGCTCGACGCACTCCTCAATCTGAATCCGGAGCCCGTCCGTCAGCGCCCCCGCTGCGGCTATGGTTTCAAGTATGCCCTCCTTGCGCTTTTCCATCGCGTCGAAATCCTCGGCGAGATGCTTTATCTGCGAGACCGCCACATCGTCCAGCGAACCCGTCCGCTCCTTCCTGTAGCGCGAGATGAACGGCACCGTCGCCCCCTGGGACAGGAGTTCGACCGTGTTCTCGACCTGCCAGACCTTCACTCCGAGGTCGGAGGCTATTTTCTTTAAATAAATCTCTCTCATACATTTGATTGTCTTTTTGGTCTATAATTCTTTTCTCATCGGTCATGTACCTCCAGTACACTCCCTCTTCCAAAAGAAATCT
>CAVDEO010000007.1:20036-39871 GCA_963607915.1 bacterium | reverse complement strand
AATATGTTCAGAAGTTTGTACCGGAGTTTGTTCAGAAGCCGGCTCCGGGCGGAGCATGCCGGCCAGCCCGTTCATCGCCTCGGTAAGTTCCTGCTCCGTCTCCTTGTGGGTCTTTAGCGACAGCGGCTGAAGTCCGAAGCCCTCGGGATAAATGTCAAGAGTCTCGTCCGCCACGAAGAACAGATTATTCTCTTTCGTCGCCCGAAGCCTCCCGAGTCCCGGGAACACAATGACCTTCCGGGCATGGAGCACCGCCTTCATCTCCGAGAGGAAATCGGTAATGATGCGCCTTGCCGCCTCCCCGGAGACATCATTAGCCTTGGCATAGAGCTGTACAAGGAGACTCCCGTCGTCCGGATGACTCCGAAAACAGAGCTTCCTGTAAGGAGGATTTATCGTATAGCCCCTGTCAGAAAAGCTTGCCGGCACAATCTCGGCCACAAAGCACCCCACTCCCGGCAGAGCGACCCTGTCATGTTCCAGAATGAGGTCATACACCATTTTTGAAAGAAGGTCAATGTCCATACGGCGCATAAGTTTTTCAAACTTACAAATTTAATAAAATTTTCCGTAAGCCCCCTCGCGCACCGCACTTTTGTCATTATCTATGCCCAAACATGAGGATAATGACAAATTCATAGGCACAAATATGTCATTATCTCACATTTTCGCCCCACATAATGACAAAACATCCTATTATTCTCAACATCTCCATCATGAACCGACACCATTGCAGCAAAAACTCTTCGCTTACAGCTTGAAATGTGTCTAAATTGACATTCTCCAATTGGCTTATTCCCAAAATAGGCTCTGGACTGCCCTCACATTGAATAAGTTGTTAAATATGCCCACACTTCCGACTATAGCGCGGGCACAAAAGCCCATAGCATAGCCAATGCGAGCGTCAACTGTATTCCAAATGTGAATGAATTGTCCAGATTCATTTTGGCGGAATAAAGCTACACGCTTTCAAATATGTCCGCTGCCATCAGACAGCGGGACAGATATAGTAATTTTGCTCTAATTCAGAGCAATGGATTATAAAAAATTGAGAAAAATTTTCCGATGAGCCTCTACGGCCTGAGGCATGGCAAAGGTATGACATGGACACCGTCTTTTCTTGTATATCCATATTGGCCTCCGGTCAGAACTATCTTGAGGGCAGGCTCCTGTATCGGCATTTGACTTTCCGTTCTATTATGTCCCACTATCAGCTTATGCAGTTGGATTAAGTGACTTGCACCGTCCTCAATCTCCTTGCTTCCAAGTTTGCATTCAATGAGGGCATAGCGTCCATCATCTATATGCAGCACGACATCCGCCTCCAAACCATAGCGGTCACGATAGTAACCGACACTGGAGAAAAAGCCATAGGAATATGCCCTCAGGTCGCGAATGCACATCTGTTCGAAAATAAAGCCAAATGTTTTCATCTGTGTCTGCAAGGATTCCGGAGTCAGCCCCAACATGGCCACGGCAACCGAGGGGTCACAGAAGCCCCGTTTAGGACTGCTCTGTATGGCCGTCTTGCTGCGAATTGCCGGACACCAGGCATCGATGTCCTGTATGACGAACAGTTTTTCCAACGCGGCCACATAGTCGTCAAAAGTAGAACGGGAACATTCCATTTTGTCACTTCCCGTCACATCTGAAAGCAGCGACGTTGTCTTTGCCACCGTGGATATATTCCTCGCATAAGAACGAAGTATCTGGCGCGCAAGTTTCTCGTTTCGCCGAATGCCATCAACACGGGACACATCCGTCCTGCATACCGATTGAACATAGTCTCTTGCTATCATAAGCTTCACTTCCCTGTCAGGGGCGTTCAACGAAGCCGGCCATCCTCCTCGGCAAGAAGCTAGAATAATATCGTTTACACTCATGTCCGACACGGCCTCCACTTCACTCTTCGGATTGTCAAACAGTTCTTTGAGCGAAACGCTTCCATTGGACTCCTTAGACTCCCATAATGACATCGGCGCCATCTGCATACGGGAAATTCTCCCTGTTCCACTATGGTGAATGCTCTCTTCGTCAACTGCATTTGAACCGGTCAGAATAAACTGGCCCGGGACGCCACGCTTGTCACACATCATACGCACAGCATCCCACAAGACAGGAGCGTCCTGCCACTCATCCAACAACCTTGGAGTTGCCCCAATCAACAGATTCGACGGTTTTACGGCAGCCGTTGCCAGATAGTCTTCGCGATTATCAACATCCTGAAGACGCAACACGCTGCCAGCCTGCTGCTCGGCCGTCGTGGTCTTTCCGCACCACTTCGGGCCTTCTATCAAAACAGCGCCCATTGCCTTAAGTCTGTCCTTAAGGTGCCCATCGGCTATTCGTTCATAATAACTCATATCTTCATTTTGAATTTCACCCGCAAATATACTTACATTTAATGATGTATACAATCCGTTATGAAATTTTGTGGCATTTTGTTACGAAGTTTTGTGGTAATTCGTCAGGAACTTTTGTGGTAATTCGTTATGAAGTTTTGCGGCAGCACCGGTCTGGCAAGGCATAAAAAAAGACACCGAAGTGGGAAACTCGATGTCTTGGAGTGGTAGCGGGGGAAGGACTCGAACCTCCGGCCTCCGGGTTATGAGCCCGACGAGCTACCAACTGCTCTACCCCGCGATGTGTGCTCCTGAAGCAGGACTTGAACCTGCGACCCTCTGATTAACAGCCCTTTAAGTTCCTTATGTATCTCTTTGTTTTTCAGTGCGTTGCGCATTGTTGTGCAAAACCGCCTACACAGAACTTGCACAAATTTCGCTTTCCATCTGACTTTTGGGGTATTAATGGTCGCGAGTTCGGTGCGGGTTAAACATTTATATTATATCGCTTTCAGTCAGCGATTTAGCTTACAAATTCGCTTTCAAATCGGGAATCGGCTATCTGAAAAGAAAAGCTTTGCGTTATCGGTGACCTTTTTTATCCTGACAGCGATTGCGGATGGCAAATTTGAGAAAGTGAGTCTGGACTTAAGCGTCTCGCTGGAATAATCCTTATAAAGGTTGCCTATCACTACATTTAGAAATGCGGTTGTCATCATCTCCACGTCGGCGAAGTCAAGGTCTACCGTTTCCCCCTGTTGGAGAGACTCCACAATTGCCTTGTATATCGGCTCTCCATCATCCGGCGTAATGCCTTTCTTGCAGGAGATGAAGTCGTTTAATTTAATCGTATTGCCCATATTATATTAGTTCTCAAAAAATATATGAAATCAGTTGAAGTACACGCATAGGTCTACCTGTAAAAAAGGGTCTTGTCGTGTACCACCATCCTTATGGGGTTGTCAAGCAGAGCCTGCCAAGTCTTGTTGTACTTCGGCTTCTCCGTCCCCTCCTCCGTTTTGTCGGCGGAGACTTTTTTTGTGCTCTTCTTCTCGTCTTTCATATAAGTATGACTTCATTATAAACAGGTTTCTGCAAAGCACTCTTTCCGACTACCCGGAAATCACCAGTTCGATGTTCCCGTCCGTGACATATTCCAGATACGACCGGATGTTGAGAGTGGCAACCTCAAGAACCTTGCAGCAGAGCGGAAGCTTCTTGCAGCATTTGTTGTCGTTCGGTGCTGAGCTTTCGTCCGTGAGGACGGCAAGCGTCTCCCGGAACAACGTGTCGGCAAGACCTTTCTTCTTCATATACGCGCATTGAAGAAGTGAGAAGTCCCCTCCGAGGATGAAAGACTCCCTCTGCGCCTCCTGCTGCTCGGGCGGGAGAGAATCATATTTCGACCTCACCGCGAAATGTTCCGTCACCATACGGAGCAGTTTCGCATCAGGGACGAATTGCTCCGGCTTCACGACCGACTTCTTGAACTCCTCCGTGCGCATAAACGGAAAGGACTCCACAACCATCCCTCTGTCGAGTCTGCGGCATTCCTCATAGACCGCCGAAGTCATCACGGCCTGTCCGGAACGGAACAGGGACTCCAACAGCGGGACGAGCTTCCCCGACCTGTCGAACGGAAGATAATACTCCGCGAGCCGGTGGAGCGAGCAGGTGTCGGTGACTACAACCATAAGTTCAAGCCCTCCACGACTCTTGCGGGGATTTTCATCCTGTACAGGTCTGACGGACGCGCGCTGCCGTCATTCAACGCCACTGCGATGGTGCTCAAGAACATCGGCGAGTATATAGGTCTCGGCGGGGCGGGATGTCTTCTCGTGCCGTCCGAACCTGTCAGCGACTGTTTCTGCCTTGCCTTGTACTCCGCGAACCTCTCGTCGAGGTCGGCCATCACGTTCCTGTAATCCGCCGGAGAAATCTTGCGGAGGTACAGCAGCCGCGTGAACAGCGCACGCTTGCTGATGAAGCAGGCCGAGGAGACCTCCTCCAGCAGCGGGAAGCGGTAGTCGTTCGTGCCGTCCGCATTCACTATGCCGTCGATGCGCCCGGCGTTGTCCCCGACAAGGAAATGGTAGGCGAAATCGTTGCACCACCGTTCGGTGGCGGACATCGTGGCGTAGTCCGCCGCATCCGTGGAGGTGGATTCCACGTCCTCCCTGCCGAGCACGCAATGTCCTACTTCGTGGAGGAGCGTGAAGATTTCACGCTTGTAATGGCTGTGCCGCTTGAGGACTATGAAGTTCGGATGCAGGAAGAATCCGTCTATATTGGCCTTGTCCTTCCTGTTGGGGCTTTCGATATGCTCGAACACCAGCACCCCTGCGGCGGCGAGGTTGTCTATCAGCCGCTTCAGAAAGTCCCTCGGGCTGCCGCATCTGCCCTGCGGATAGATTATGTCACGGACTCTTGCGGCGGCCTCGCCCGGATTCGCGCGCGGAGAGAAGCGAGGGAGGGCGACCTCCTTTCTCACGTTGGAGAGGGAGTCCAGCGATGACAGGTAGTTCTTCAGCGACTCGTAGTTGTTCACAATCCGCTTCGATGCGAAGTTGAGCTTTTCGCCGAACGACTTCCTGCGGAAGAACACGCTCATACTCTCCGTTGCGGGGACGGGCGCGGGGTCGGCGTAGTAGGACAGTCCCTTGTTGAACAGGAGTCCGTCTATTCTGCGTATGATTCTCACATCGACGAGGGGCGCGAACACCTGCCCGGGAGCGTACTTGCGTTTCCTTCCGGCGTTGATGGCATCCATCAAGTCACTCTCGCTCATCCCGTAGAGGGAGAGGAGGTGTCTCAATCTGCCGATGTTCAGTTCAATATCCATAGTATGGGGTTAAGTGATGTCGCAAAGTTACTGTTTTCTTTCGAGGAGGATTCCGATGAGCCTTTCTTTCTCTTCGATGATTCTCTCGAGGCACTTCACCCTCTCCTTGAGGACGGCGCACTCGTCGCCGCTTCCGTAGTTGATGTGTGCGTTGGCCGTGCCGTTGCCGTTCACCTGCGCGTGGACGCTGTTGTCCCCCACGTGGTTCGACCCCGTCAGCATACTCGTGTCCCAGCCGTGGGGGTTGTCTAAAAGTTTATTGAGTTTATCCTCTGGAAGTTTGGCATTACCATTCTCTATCTGAGATACAAACCCCTGTAATACATCCAAATACTTTGCAAGTTCAACCTGCGTAATCTTGTTTTGCTTTCTAAACTCTTTCAAATCAATCATTTCACAACGACATTAAAAATATTACTAATAATTTACTAATATTATTTGTGATTTACAAATATATTACTGATATTTGCATCGTCAAACCACAAGTATAGCAGATGTTAAACCATTGACACAAATAAACAAGTATGCAAAGTAAAGAAATTAATCCCATAGACACAAGGAGTTTCGGGGAAATATGGAACTCCCTCGACGGCGAGGAGAAGACCGAACTCACCCGCAAGCTGTTTCTCGCCAACGTCTGCAACACGAGGCAGACGCTGTGGGGGTGGGCTACCGGACGCTGCCAGCCGAAGCAGCGGCTCGTGGTGAACTCGTGCGTCCGCGTGCTCGGACGCTTCCTCGGACGCACCGTATCTGCGCGAACACTCTTTCCCAGCGGTGAAAAGCGATGACTACGGAGAGACCTGCGGTGACGGCGACCGGACGCTACCCCATCGGGGAAGCCGCGAAGAAGCTCGGGATATGCCGGGACACCCTGAGGGCGAGGATTGACGAGGGGACGGTGAAGTGCTCCTACCGCCGCGACAACCTGCGGAGGATGATAAGCGGGGAGGAGATAATCAAGTTCTGGGAATCGAAAATGTAAAACCATAAAATCAATAAGGAAATGAAAAGGGGAATCTTGAAAGTTTTCATCAACATCGCGACCGTGGTGCTTTTGGCGGTCGGCACGCTGGCTTCGCTCCTCATCGTCGGGGAGGAAACGCCGGAAATCACATTGACGGAACTCGTGCTGTGGAAGCTCGCCGCCTTCGCGGTGTTCGGGGCGGTCGCGTTCGCGTTCCGCGCATTGGACAAACACGGGCTTCTGCCCGAATGGTTCTGAGCCATGTACTGCGGCGACTACATATCGGGGGACTATGACAGCCCCAACGCTCCTTGGAACGAGAGGTACGAGGAGTGCCCGCACTGCAAGGGTACGGGACACCGCTACTTCGCGGAGGACATCCGCACATGGGACGAGGTCGAAGTCTCGGAGGAGACCTACTACGGTCTTCCGGAGACCCCCGAGGAGGCGGAGAGCATCGGACGGCGCTTCTGCCGTGCGGAGGACGGCGAGAGGACTTGCCCGGAGTGCGACGGAAGCGGGGAACGGTTGTTTTAGAATCTAAAATCAGAGAATATGGAAGAGAAGAAATGCGGAGTGTACCGGAAGGTCTGGGAACTCCAGAAGGCGTGCAGGTCTCTCGCGCCGAACGTGAACGGCCCCAAGGAATCTGGGGCGTACCCGTACGTCAGCGGGGCGAAGCTCCTGTCGGTAGTCCGTCCGAAGATGGACGAGCTGGGGCTGATTCTGACGCAGGAGATTACGGGGATAACCAACACCCCCATCACGTACTCTACACGCGCCGGGCAGAAGACGGAGATGTTCACCGCGCTCGAGCTGCGGTTCACATGGATAGACACCGAGGACGGGAGCACTCTCGTGAACGAGTTCAAGGCCAACGGAATGAACTCGTGGGACAAGGGTCTGGGTTCGGCTCTCACCTATGCGGAGAGATACTATCTGCTGAAGACCCTGCACATCGCCACCGACAAGGACGACATCGACGCACTCCAGAGGGAGGAGGCGCAGTCAATCGTCAAGACCCCGAAGAGGATGCGCTGCAACGACGCGCAGTTCGACAAGCTCTGCAAGAGGATTGAGGACGGGGAGGACGTGATAAGCACCGCGAGGCAGTACTACCAGTTCACTCCGGAGCAGGAGGAGAAGATACAGTCCTATCTGTAACGAAACATAATCACATCACACTATGGAAAAGAAGATGACACTTTTCGACCTCGGGGACGAGGAGAGACGGCTCGAAGAGGAGCTGTACGAGAACGGCGGGGAGCTGACCCCGGAACTTGAGGATGCGCTCGCGGACAACGAGGAGGCTCTCAAGGCGAAGGCGGACGGCTACTGCCGCATCCTCCGCGAGCTGCAATATCACTCGCAGAACTGCAAGGACGAGGCGGCGCGTCTCACGGAGAAGGCGCGCAGGGCGGAGAAGGCCGCGGCAAGGCTGAAGGAGCGGATACTTTTCAATATGAACCTTTTCGGCTGGAACAGGCTGGAGGGCGAGCAGGTGAAGTTCTCCATCCGCAACTCCAAGTCGCTCGAAGTGGACGAGGAGCGGCTTCTCGGAGACCTCGGCATCGGGGAGAGAATCGCCGCGCTCGGTCTTCCGGCCTTCATCAAGGTGACCGCCAAGGTCGACAAGACCGCAATCAAGAACGGGTTCGCCGCCGACGCCCTCCCGGAGGGGTGCGAGTGGAGCGAGAACGAATCACTCCAGATGCGCTGACCTATGCTGTACGACCTTGACAAGGAGATTGACCGGAGCAGGTTCAAGCGGAGGGCGGAGCAGCTCGCCCGGGAGCGGCGCACGGTGGAGCTGAACGACCACCGCAGACGCTCCGTCGCGCAGAACTCCTACCTCCACCTGATTCTGGGCTTCTTCGCCACGGAGACGGGCTACACGCTCGACTGGGTGAAGCGGGAGTACTTCAAGCGGCTGGTGAACGGAGACCTGTTCCGCGTCGAGCGGGACGGGGCGTTCGGGAGGGTTGAAGACCTGCGCTCCAGCAGGGAGCTGACGGTGGAGCAGATGACCTCCGCGATAGAGCGGTTCCGCAACTGGTCATCAGAGACCGCGGGGATTTACATCCCGTCCCCGAACGAGGAGGAGTTCCTGCGCCAGATAGAGATGGAACTGAACAGACAACAAAACTACGTCTAATATGGAAAACGAAAAGGACACCATCATCTTCCGCCTTTCGTGGGCGAAAGTGATACGGACGCTTCCTCCGGAGACGCAGATTGAGGTGTACAACGCCATCTGCGACTACGCTTCCGGAGAGGAGACTGGGAAACTCTCCCCGCTTGCGGAGGTCGCCTTCGGCTTCATAAAGTCCGACATAGACCGCAATTCGGACAAGTACGCGAAGACCTGCGAGCGGCGGAGGGAAGCGGGGCGCAGGGGCAGCACCAAGCGGTGGAGCGAAGAAAAGGCTGACGCAGAGCCTGTTGTCTCGGCATTGTCCGCAGATTCCCAAAATAGCAATTGCGACATTTGCCATAACACTGATAGCAAAAATAGCAATTGCGACATTTGCTATAACACTGATAGCAAAAATAGCAAACATAGCTATAATGATAATGATAGTGATAATGATAGTGATAATGATTGTGATAGTGATAGTGATAATGAGAATAATAAAAAAGATAAATCTTTTTTTTGTTATTCTTTAACCCCAAACCCCTTTGAAGGGGCTTCGGAAAAAGAAAAACAAAAAAATTCCCTTGCGAGGGTATTCTTCTTCCGGAACTTCAGAGACCCGACAGGACAGGCCGTGAAGTTCCTTGCATTCAACAACACTGGCAAGCGGCGGTGGGCGAAGATGGACGAGACGCAGCGGCAGAGCTGCCTTGACCTTTGGCAGCCGCAGGGCGCGGACGGGAAGCCGCAGGAGAACGACCGGATGAACCCCGACGACCTGCAATGGTGGGGTGAGGTGTACAGCCGGATGGCGGAGTCCGGAGCACCGCAAGCCGTGATGCTCGCCGCAGTGGACGACGCAATCGCTATGACCGTGAGGAACGACGGGGCTTTCTATCTCGCAGTCCCGAGGGCGGTGTACGAGTACCTCGAACGGCATCTCGACATCTTCAAGCCCCTGCTCCAGAACGCGCTCGACCGAAAGAAGTGCCGGAGCCTGCACTACACATTCACCGACAAAAAATGACCACAATGGGAAAGACACAGACACAGCTCCGGAGCATCCGCGAGCATCTTGAAAGCGGGCGGAGCATCACGCCGCTCGACGCACTGAAACTCTACGGCTGCTTCCGTCTGGGAGCAAGGATATGGGACCTGCGGCACGTGTACGGTCTCGACATAGAGACGAACCTCATCGCCCACGGTGACGCGCAGTTCGCCGAATACAGACTGCGGAGGGCGGGGCTATGACGAGGAGACAGGCGGAGAAAGTCCTGCGGCTTTGCAGGGAGATTGAGCTGCTCTCCACGGAATCCGGCAAGAGGGGGCGGATGATTCAGACGAGGGTGAGGCGGATAAAAGTCATCGCGAACATGGACAGGCGGAGTTATGGCGGCAAGGAGTGACGGGCTGCGCGACCAGTACGAGCGCATACTCGGGAGAGAGCTGGAGCACTTCGACACCGTGTGCTTCCGGTTCGGGGAACGGCAGGGGCTGTTCAACATCCGCGCTTTGCGGGATGGCATACGGGGGCTGCTCTACGACAGCAACGACACCCTCGGGACGGTGACGATAGTTTACGAAAAAGGTTCGCGTGACATCGAAAGGGCAAGGAAGCTCGCTCTGGAGATGGGCGCGGCGGAGATAAATCCGGTTTTATGAAGACTTACAAAAAAGAAAACCCTTTGCGGGTCTGCACGACATTCAGCGGCTACGACAGCCAGTGTATGGCACTCGACCGCATCGGGATACCCTACGACCTCGCTGCTTGGTGCGAGATAGACAAGTGGGCTATCAAGGCGCACGATGCGATATACCCGCAGTATGCCGGGCGTAACCTCGGGGATATATGCAAGGTGGACTGGGAGAAAGTCCCCGACTTCGACCTGTTCACTTATTCTTTCCCCTGCACGGACATCAGCAGCGCGGGCAAGCAGCTGGGACTTAGTCAAGGGGCGGGGACACGCAGTTCGCTTTTGTGGGAGTGCGAGAAGGCGATTGTCGCGAAGAAACCGAAGTGGCTGGTTATGGAGAACGTGAAAGCCCTCGTAAGTCAGAAGTTCATCGGGGAGTTCCGGAAGTGGGAGCAGTGGCTCGCGTCACTCGGTTATGTGAATTTCTACAAGGTGCTTAACGCGAAGGACTACGGCGTGCCGCAGAACCGGGAGCGCGTCTTTATGGTCAGCATCCTCGACGACAACGCGAGCTTCAAGTTCCCCGAGCCGTTCCAGTCTGACAGGCGGATAAAGGACATACTTGAGCCGGAGGTGGACGAGAGGTATTTCCTCACGGATGCGCAAGTGGGGATGCTAAAGAAGCACGAGGAGCGGCAGAAAGTCAAAGGCAACGGCTTCATACCCCAATTTAGGGGGGGCAGGGACATAAGCACAACGCTGAAAGCCGGGCAGAGGTTGAGTGGTGATGAGACTTATCTAAAAATCGAAGAATATGAAGAAAGAAACATACGCGGTGGCACGGACGAGAGCGCGGACGGGGGGGGAGCAGTGACAGGGCTGCGGCTATCACCTTACGCGATGTGCCTCACGCAGACGACAAGACTGAATATGCTGCCTTTGGCGGCGGAAGTGGAAACGATGACCGAATATATGGAAAAGGAAGCGCAGGTGCTTACCCCTAAACGGACGGAGTTCGGCAAGGCGGTGCGGAAAGCCTATGAGGGCGGGGAGCTTGATATGAGCAGACACGATATGACGGAGCTTGAGCCGAGGGAAGACGGCATCTCCAACACTCTGACTTCGGTTCAGAAGGACAACATAGTTATGGAAAAGGATGTGAGGATATGCGCGATGCGTGGCAGGGGCGGCGAGGACGGCGGCGTATGGGAGCAGACGCGGGAGTACAACGACACGGGGGCGAGCAACACACTCACGTCCATTGCGAAGGACAACATCGTGGAGCAGACTGAAGCGATAACGGAGGAGGAACGGGCGCGCATCGAAAGCGAGGGCTGGGAATGGAACGAGGAGCGGGGGACATACACGCGGCTGCGGTTCAGAAAGTTCACCCCGCGTGAGTGCTTCCGCCTTATGGATGTCACGGAGTCCGACATAGACCGGATACAGGCGGCGGGGATAAGCGAGTGCCAACAGTACAAAATGGCGGGAAACTCAATCGTGGTGGCGTGCCTCGCGGGCATATTCAGAAACCTTTTCTTTCCGCCGGAGAACAAAGAGACATTGTTTTAGAAACATTATGGAACACAACCTTACAAATTTATTAATCAACATCTATTTCGCACTCACGGATGCGCAGGATATGCTTATGCGGGAAATAGAGTGGCGGCTGAAGGCAGCGGAGGGTGCGGAGATGAAGCACGAGGTGAAGCGGGCGCACAACCTTATGCTGAAGGCGGCGCGGGACTTCAACAAGAAGTATGAGCTTTATATGGACGCGGCGAAATGCGCCTGTCTGAAGAACGGCTCGGCGGACTATGACAAGAGCCGGGAGGATGCGAACGAGTTCCTCCGGCTGCTTATAACCTATGCGGACAGGTGCGACACGCCCGCGAAAGCAAAGAGGGCTATGGAGTGGCTGCACTACCTCCCCGAGAATGTCGCGCCGGACGATTTCGTGAACAAGTTTTACTTGAAATAACCTTTTTTACAAACATCTAAAATCAATTCATTATGAGCAGTTATGCAATCAAAGTGAACCTCAAGACCTTGAAAGACACGGGTCTGGTGAATGCCAAGGGGCGTAAATGCGTCCTTATCCCGGTGGACGGCAACGGGGAAATCTATGTCGGGGAGAAAGGGATTTACCTCAACCTCACGGCGATAGAGATGAAGCAGGCCTCGCAGTTCGGGGACACTCACTTTCTCAAGGGCAACCTCGACAAGGACGCATTCGCGAAGCTGACGGAGGAGGAGCGGAAAGCCCTGCCAATCGTGGGCAATATGCGGCCGATAGAGCGGAGACAGGCGGAGCAGCCCGCCGAGCCGATAGCGGACGGCGACATCACCCCGGCGGACGATGAAGACCTGCCTTTCTGATATGGCGGACTTTCAGCAGCCGAGCGATGAAATCGGGGGCGGACTACGGAAGTCTCCCTATCACGAAAACGGGCATTGCCACATCAACGATGACAGGGAGACATTACTGAACAGGATTCGCAAAAGGAAACGGCCAAAACAAAACGAAGAATATGAAAGTTAGAATAAAGAAACTGCACAAGGATGCGGTGATACCGAAAAAGGCGCACGCGACTGACGCGGCATTCGACCTCGTGGCAACGAGCCGTGTGTTCGATGACGAGGGAAACATAGTGTACGGGACGGGACTTGCCTTTGAGATTCCGGAGGGTTATGTCGGGCTTGTGTTCCCGAGGAGTTCCGTCTGTCACAAGGACTTGTCCCTTTCCAATGCGGTCGGGGTGATTGACAGCGGCTATCGCGGTGAGGTTATGGCGAAGTTCAAGCCGACATTGGTTGTCGGGGGCAATGTTATCAGTTATGACAAATATGACTATCGTGGCACGGTGGAAACGGAGTGGGGCGAGCAGATTGTCACCTTCCACGGCAGGGCTGCGAACTATCCGGACGTGCACGAGGGCTGCCTTCCTCACCCTCCGAGATTCTACGAGGTGGGGGAAAGAATCGCGCAGCTTGTCATCCTGCCTTTCCCGCAGGTTGAGTTCGAGGAAGCTGAAGAGCTTTCGGAGACGGAACGGGGGACGGGCGGTTACGGAAGCACGGGGAGGTAGGTATGAAAGCGAATTTCAAAGCAGTCCTGCATCTGAAGAATGACGGGTATTTCTGTCATCGGCGCGTGGGCATTGAGGTGAACTTCGATTCCGCACCGAAAGAGGGTGATATGATATACCTCTGTCAAGAGGATTATGACAGGCTTTTCAAGGTGCTGAATGACTGGGAAGACTATCAAGTCGGGAAAGGACACCACAAACGCGGAGGGGATTACGACCCATACCGCGACTGGTGGGACGAGCGCAACAAGTATTACCGTTGCTGGAGCGGCGGTCTGACGGTCACGGGCATAGCCTATTGCCCTGCGGAGGATGCGGACGGGAACAACATCCCGGGTGAATATGTCCTGCACGTCGAAGGAGACGACGGGGGGAGGTAAAAAACACTGAAAATCCGGTTTTATCTGCGGGTTTGATGCAAAACAAGGGTGAATCCGCAGATAAAACCACTTAAAAATCGAATTTAATTCAAAAAAGTTATGGAAACAATCAACAGAATAGAATTGAGAGGGCTGGTCGGTTCAGTCCGCAAGACGGAGATTTCCGGAATCAAGCACGCGGATTTCTCGCTGCGTACAGACAGGGTGGTGAAGCGCGGCAACGAGCCGTATGTGGAAACGGAGTGGCACTCCTGCGAAGCTTGGCAGGACAGGTGGAACAACCTCGACTTGATTGAGAAAGGCAAGGCTCTGCACGTCTTCGGACGGCTGCGCTACCAGTCCTATGTCACGGCGGACGGGGTGGATAAGATTATCCCGAGCATATTGGTCACGAAGATAGAGGAGGACTGACGATATGGCCGACAACTTCAAAATCAAATGAGTATGACAAAGGAAGAGATTGACAGAATCCCGCTGAAGTTAAGCGAGCACTTGGCTATGGCGGAAGAACACATCTCCACATATGTGGCGGACGGGGACTATCCCTTTGAGCTGCGGACTTTCATTCACACCCCTGCGGACGGAAAGCCCTACTGCCACTACGAACTCAACGGAAAGGTTTACAAATCAATGAGTGCCCTATACAAGGCAATGGAAATCTATTAAATAATGGAATTATGACAGAACTTGAAGACCGCGACACCCTCAATGAACAATACGCGGAAGAGATGATAATGCTCAACGATGAGTGGGAGCAGAACCTCAAGATTCAGAGGGCGATACTAATTGACAAGGCTTGCGCTTGGCTCAAGGCCTATCTCCCTCAGAGGTTTCTGTCCCACGAAACGCTTAATGAATTTAGAAGATTTATGGATAACGGCAGTTTGATTAAACAACAATAATTAAGACAAAGAGACAATTATGGAAATCAGAGAGAAAATCGAGGAGCTTGAGAGACAGCTCAATGAATTGAAAGTCTCAATTGAGGAGAAGCGAAACATGTACCCAATTACGGAGCGCGTAAAAACCTTTAGAGATGCAGTGTCAATTCTCGGGAAAGAGCATCCGCTTGTGAAAGAATGGTATGTAGTCTACACGGACAATTGCAGCGCAGACTTAATCGCCTACCTCAAGCTGCGCATCATCACGGCTGCGCTCAACGAGGGCTGGGAGCCACAGTTCACAGAGGATGAGTATCGCTATTATCCGTGGTTTGCCTTGTGCACGCAGGAGGAATGGAACGGACTTGATGAGGAGATAAAGAGAGAGAGGGTTCTTTTTGGCGGGGATGATTATAGAGTGAATGTGGGCTTTATGTGTGTGGACTCGATTGTCGCACCTTTGGGCGCGAACGCGACACTCGGCTCTCGCCTTTGTTTCAAGACGAGCGACCTTGCGCGATACGCGGGGCGACAGTTCGCCGACCTGTATGCGGACTTCTACCTTATCAGAAAGTAAAGCAATTATGAAAACAAGACTACTGAAAAAACTTCGAAAGGAGTTTGACAAGCAATATAAAATCGTGTTCGTTTACGGAAAATATAGGGTGTATACATATGATAGGCATATTATGTCTTGGGTGGAATGTCCGCACCCAATCCAATATGGTGGTTTGGAGCAAGCGAAAGAAGAGCTGAAATATAAGTGGCGAAATTATGCCTTGGAAAGAGTTGAAAAAATTAGAATACAAAAAACAAGAGTTAAATTATGAATGAAAACTTAAATCTTATGGAAGTCCTCAAGGATTGTCCGGAAGGAACGAAACTTTATAGCCCATTATTTGGTGATGTGTACTTGAAGTATATCACGCGCGGCACGATAGAACGCGCAATCTGTGTGAAAGCTTCAAAAGGGGAAGGGCGTTATTTCGACATCGATGGAAAATACTTTTCTGGATATACAGGAACTGAGTGTATGCTTTTCCCCTCGAAAGAGAATCGTGACTGGGCAACTTTCAAAAAGCCAATCATAAAATTTTCTCCGTATAACTTGAATCCGTTTGACAGGATTCTTTGCCGAGACCAAAATACGGACGAGTGGCATTGTTGTTTATTTTCGCATCCTATAATTGATAGAGGAGATGGGCAAGTTATGTGCGTCGATACAAGTAACGGATGTTACGATATGACCATACCTTTCAACGATGAAACTGCGCATCTTGCAGGTACGACAGAAGATTGTCCAGATTATTACAAATGGTGGGAGGATTAGTTATGACAGTAAAAGAATTAATCGATGCGCTACAAGCCTTTGAAGAAAATGCGGAAGTTTATACTGACGATAATTTCGGCGGTTTGAATCGAGCTTGGGAAGTCGAAGAAAGCAGTGGCAATATTGTTATAATATCATAAAAAGAATAGTTATGGAATATCGAAGTATAGAGAAAGTCATCCCTTATTACTGCTCGTATGGTGGCAACTGCGTTGAGTGCGAGTATTTCGAGGGTATCGAGGAGGGCTTTGAAGAGATTTTGGTCAAATGCACAAGAGATGGGGAGGAACAGTAATGAAATACGAAGCGACATTTTCAGAGAACGGCAACGTGATGACGAGAACCTTTCAGAAGGAGGACGCAACGGAGCGCGATGTCATAGACTGGTTCGGACTTGAGGAGGACGACATAGACTGGTATGAAGTAAAACGCATAGACTGACGGAAAAGAACAAGAACAGACGGGTGGTGAGACCGGCAGGAGAAATTTACAAAAAGTCGTATTTTTGACCCGCCGGTCTCACGAAATCCCGAGAAAATACTTTGCTTATCATTACAAAAAGTCGTAAATTGCAACTGTTATGGAAGAACCTGATTCAAGGAAGACGACAGGAGAATCAACGCGGAGGACGAGGGCGGCCTCCGTCCTTTCCGTCATCGGCATCGACCCCGACGTGGAGAGGTCGGGCGTGGCCGTGCTCGTGGACACTGCGGGGTGGCGGGACGGAAGCGGGCTGTCTATGTTTCTGGACTCCCCCACTTTCCCGGAGCTGTGCGACAACCTTTGCACCCTCGCGTACGGGGCGGGAAAGCTGAACCTCACGGTGGTCGTCGAGAAGGGCTGGTTCACGCAGACCAACTATCACCTCCGGGGGAAGGGGCAGCGGTATGCCGCAAGGCAGGGGGTTGATGTCGGACGGAATCACGAGACGGGGAGGAAAATCATCGAGATGGCGGAGCACTACGGGCTGAAGGTGGTGGCCGTCAATCCGCTGCCAAAAGTCTGGAGAGGCAACGGCGGGAAAATCACCACGGAGGAGCTGGAGCGGCACACCGGAGTGAAGTTCGGGAGATGCAACCAAGACCAGAGGGACGCGGCACTGCTCGCATACTCGTACTATCAGGACATCAAGAACCGCCTGCTGTAGGACAACGCCCGCGCTATGATTGCCGACATCTGCCGAATACCCACCAACGGAGAAGCCCTGCTCTTCCTGTACGCCGACAAGGTCGTTCTGAACGCGGCCGCCTGTGCGCTTGTCGGTCTCGCGGACGGGAACGGGAGAATAAGATTCGTCCGGAATCTTGACGCGAGGAGCGAACGGGAGAAGACGCGGATATATGTCGGGGCGGGAGAAGACGGCTACCGTTGCCGCCGTTACCGCCGCTCCGTCCAGATAAACTCGCGTCACCTGTGTGCGTTGCTCGCATCACGGCTGGACGGCTTCGGAACATACCGCGTCTGCCCGGAGTCTTTCGTGGACGATGTCGGCGGAGGCCGGTTCTATGAAGTCTTCTTCCGAAGATACAAGACAGGTCGCGGTAAGGGTAAAGACGGGACTATAAAACCGAAGCCTTCACATATCTTTGTGTCATAACAATATGAAGCTATGGAACTGAAGATTGACAGAGACAAAGCCATAGAGGGCGCGGAACGCGAAATTTCGAGGATAGCCGACGGGGCTTACGATGACGAGGGCAATTCCCTGTATGACGGAATCATCGTGACCTCCCGTGATGCGGCGACCATTGAGGGAATGTTCTCCGATGCCCTGTCCGCTCTGGTGAAGAGATTGTCGGACGTCATCTCTTATCCGGACGGAACGGACGCAGAGGAGACCGGGGAATCCTCCGGGGAAGACACGGCGGGAACAGCGGAGGAAGAAGATGCCGCCAACGACGGGGTCATAACATTGTCCCTTGACCTGCCCGACTTCGACGAGAACCACCACGGTATGGTGGAGGCGGAGACAGGCAGGTTCATCTCCATGAACATCGTCGCGGCATGGTGTCAGGAAAGGTATTCAAAGGAGGTGGAGGAATACGCGCAGAGGGGGCAGGTCGCCATGGACAAGGCGGTCGCGCTCCTCAAGACGAGGAAGAAACCTACAATCAAGAGAAAATGAAAGTTACAGTCACGTTGTCACAGGAAGAGATACTCTTCGACATAATGAGCCGTTCCCGTTCGGAATGCGCGTCAATCAGCGACCCGGAGGCGAGGTATGCGGCGGCAGCCGGGAACGACCGCAGGGAGCTGCTGCTCCGTCTGCTCGCCGACTCCGATTCGGGGATGAGGGTCATCTGCGGCCGCTTCCTCACGGAGGACTACAGTAGGAACGTGACAAACATACCCGACACCGGCGAGGGAACGGATGACGGCACGGGCAAGACACTGAACTATGTGTTCGACTTCTCCCCGCGCCGCGCTGACGGAAAGGCGGTTCAGCTCAAGGAGCTGATGCACTCCTACCTCGTAGACAGCGTGCTCGGACGTTTCTACATCGCTTCGGGGAAACCGGACTTCGCCCAGAATCACGCGAAGATGGCATCTGACGGCGCAGCCGCTCTGTCTTCGCTGCTTTACACGAAAAAAGAGCCTATACTATGATAACTGTGACAACGGAGGCGCAGACCGCCCAGACCAAGACACGGAAAGTGACGATACACAAGCCGGAGGTCTATTCGGACATAGACGCGGCCACGTTCAAGTTCGCGGACGCCAATCCCACCGGAGCCGTCAGGCAGGAGAACGCCATAGCGTCCGACACATCGGAGAAGCTCGACCGCAAGGTGGTGGCTTCGCTCGTGGAGTACCGGGACGCGCTGCTCCGGAAGAAGCTCCAGTCGAGGCTCGCCGTGTCCTCGGAGGTGGAAAGCGCAGACGACATCCTTGACGACACCGAACAGTATTTCTTCTATATGTTCGATATGCCTCAGGAGTACAACGACACGCTGCTGCGTCCGCTCGCCATCTTTATCCACAGATACCTCGTCTACGGCGCATTGTACGACTGGTATCTCCAGATGGGGAGCGCACAGGCTTCATATTACAGGGGGCAGCTCGACGAGGTGGAAAGCGCGGTGCTCTCCAACCTCCGCAGCCCGAGCGCAACGAAGAGGCCGCTCCAGCCGTTCGGGCCTGCGGGCATCTCAAAGACACCATTGAATTTCTGACGGATATGAGAAAGGCGGGAGACGGAAGAGGAAGACTCGGCGGAAGACAGAAGGGAACGCCGAACAAGGTGACGAAGCCGATGAGGGAGCTGTTGAGCAATTTCAGCGCGACCACGTTCGAGGAGTTCGTCAAGGCGTTTCACGAAATAGAGGACCCGAAAGACAAGTGCCGCATCTGGATTGACGTGCAGGCCTACGTCACGCCGAAGCTTGCGGCGGTGGACATCAAGCCGTCGGAGAACGTCAGAAGTCTCGCCGATGAGCTTGAGGAACTCTCCCGGGAGAAAACGGACTGAGTTCCGGCTGACGACAGGAAAACACTTTGCATTTCTATATTGATTCGCCCGCAATCCGTCGTGAGACGCGCTGCGGGCTTCTTCACTGTTGTAGTTTAAGGTAGTGAAGTGGGTAAAGACAGGACGAAGAATCACTATCCAACGGCTTATTTTGCGCGTATAAAAAAGTCAACGGTATGATAGGTTCAATAATCAGCGGAGTGACCGCCCTCGGCTCCGCAGTCTACGGGGCGGTGAAGTCGGCGCAGGCCAACAAGAAAGCCTCCGACCTAATCGACAGCCAGAGGAAGTCCAATCAGGACTGGTACAACACGAAGATGAGCGAGGACTACACGCAGAGGAGCGACGCACAGGCGGTAATCAGCAAGCAGCGCGAACTCCTCAACGAGCAGTACCGGAACGCCAAGGCCACTAATCTGGTGGCGGGCGGCACCGACGAGTCCCTCGCCCTTCAGCAGCAGTCAGCGAACAAGGCTCTCGCGCAGACGATGACGGACATCGCCTCCGAAGCGTCCGCATACAAGGACAACATCGAGCAGCAGTACAGGGCGCAGGACAGCGCATTGGCGCAGCAGCAGATTGCGGGCTACCAGCAGCAGGCCGCGAACGCGGCGAACGCGGCAAGCCAGGCCGCCAACTCCGGGTTTAGCGGACTGGGGAACGGCATCGTCAATTCCGCAACGAAGAAAATCAACGCTTAAAACATAAGACCTATGCCGACCCCGAAAACTGAAGAGCTGCGGAAGCAGCAGGAAGATGCGTATAAG
>CAVDEO010000007.1:0-20026 GCA_963607915.1 bacterium | reverse complement strand
TATAAGAGCTATGCCGCCGATGTCAAGGCGAACGCCGACAGGCAGGCGGAGACGGCGCAGGCGAACGCCGACACCTATGTGAACCAGCTCGAGGAGAGCAACGCCGCGCTCAAGAGTGCCAACGAGAAAGCCGTCTCCGACACGGAGGAAGCGAACGCCGTAGTGACGACCTATTTCGGAGACCTCGTAAAAGACCGTGCGGAAGAACTCCAAAGGGCGGAAGATGAGAACAAGGCGTTGTCCGAGGCCGAGAGGAAAGCGGCCGCGTGGACGGGAGCCGCCGAACTTGCGAGTTCAGTGGTGAACCTCATCGGGGTCGCGGGCTTCAACGCCGCTCCGCAGACCTACCACTCGTACTCGCAGGACTGGATGAAGAAAGCCGACGCCAACCGGAAGGAGCGGCGCAGCCGCATCGACAACATCAGGGAGAGACAGCAGGAGGCGGAAGAGCAGCTCGCGAGAGCCAAGGCGAGCGGCGCGAGAGACCTCGCCGGACTCCGTTACAGCGGCACCGTCAAGGAAATCGAAGGGGCGGACAAAATCGCGGGGGCGACATACAAGGCCAACAGCGACGCGCTCGGCATCAAGTCCGCGGCGGCGGACAAAGCGGCCGAGGCCGGTCTCAAGGGCGAGCTGGCCGGAATCAACCTCGGGATGAAAGAGATTGAGAGACAGGACGCGAAAGACGCGCTCGACAAGAAGCTTACCGCACAGACATACGCGCTTGACAGGAAACTTACCGCACAGGCAGCCGCGTCCGCCAATCGAAACTCCGGCAAGGCAATAAAAGTCACATTCGGCGCGAGCGGAGAACTTCCGGAAGAGACTATGACGATAAACCCGCAGGCCATGTACAACACGATACTGGTGAACAGGGACAGTCTCGGTCTGACAAGGGAGGAAGAGAAGGAGTTTGCCATAGCTGCGGGTGACGCGACCGGGGATGCACTGGCGAAAGCTCTTTCCAAATTCGCGACGACCAACCCGAATCTCCGAGCACTCGTCCGCTCGGTCGCAGACTCCACGGACTATGTCGAATCCGGCGATGTCGGAAACCCGCCGGCAGACGAGAAACCGAAGAAAAAAGCCGATACTGCAGAATCTGCGGAGGACGATGATGAAACCGGCCTTTCGGACTTCAAATAAAGATATAAAAATCCATAAATTATGACTGACGGCAAGAAGAGTTACTACGTTCAGCTCCCCGACAAGAACAGGGGCGAACTATGGGATGAGGAAAAATACAAGAGGAACGAAGCGGAACTTTACGAGAAGTTCCCGGATGTCATGGTTGTGGAGGCCGAACCGCTCACATCGGATGCGTCAGTGGAGTCCGGCGAGAAGTTCAATGTTCAAGTCCCCGGCTACAAAAACGGCGAGATATGGGACGCTGACAAGCTCACAAGGAACAGGGAGAAGCTGATGCAGACCTATCCGGACGTGCAGATATCCCGCGTGAAATCCGTCGACTACTGGGGCGACAGGCTCAGGCAGACGGATGAGGCAATAGCACCGTTAGAAGCCCGGCTCGGTGAGATTGAAGACGAACTGTCCTCATCGGACATACGCATCGGAGGATTCAGACGGCAGGAGGCGGTGAAACTTGCGGATGAGAAAAAGGATATCAACAGACAGCTTGAACCGCTCTACAGAGACCGTGCGGGGAACTATGCCTACCAGCAGCAGATTGCGGCGAAGGGACGGTTCTTCGACGATGAGGAGAAGAGGATAAAAGACATCCGGACGAACTTGGCGAACTCAAACGCCGACAAGGAGCTGGCAAGGCAGTCCTACTGGGAGGATATGGCGGACGGAGGCCGGCCATTCGGGTCAATCAGGTCTTCAGCGGACAAAAACCCGGAGTATGAACGCGACTACAAGGCCTTGCAGCTCGCGGAGAAATACTATGCGGACGCGAGAGAGACTGCGCTCGCCCCGTCGAAATTCGACCGGAGCAACGGATTCGCGAACTTCTTCAAGGGCGCGGTAGGCGCAGCTCCGGATGCCATCACGGTCAAGAGCCTTATGGATGCCGGGCTGGAGACGACCCTCATCGGAGCAATCAGGAAAATACAGGAGACGGAGGGGAAGGAGGTCAATCTCTACGACATTATGGGCAATCCGGAGAATACTGGCTATCTTTCCGATGCGGAGAGGGAGATGGTCAAGGCTTTCCTCGTGAACAGCGCAGTGGCGGCGGAGCGTTCCGGAGACCTGTCAATCGGATATCAGGCCGGAGCGTCGGCGACGCAGTCACTCGGCTTTATGGCGGACTTCATGCTGTTCGGCGGCAGCGGCTCGGCGGCGAGCAAGGCTGCGGCGGCGGTCACGAAGCCGCTCGTCAAGGCGGCGGCGAAGGCTTCGGTGAAATCCGGGCTGAAAGGCGGGGCGCGCAAGGCGGCTCTCGCCGTTCCGAAATTCACACTCGGAACGATAGAGGCGGCGACAAAGACCCTCGTGATGACACCGATGATGCCGTCCTCGTGGGCGAGCTTCACGGAGGGACTGCTCACCATGGACGAAGCCGGACAGGTCAACCTCTCCGGAGACGCAATCCTCCGCACAATAGGGGACGTGTTCATAGAGAACCTCTCGGAAAACGCCGGTGCGCAGGTGGAGGGCATAATAGACGCTCCGTTCCGCCTCCTCGGCAAGGGGGCGGACAATGTCTTCAAGAGTACCGCGTTCGGGGACTGGGGCAGGATTCTGCGGAACTCCCCGGCGAGCAAGTTCCTCCGCAACGCCGCGTGGCACGGCTATGTCGGGGAAATCGGAGAAGAGTGGTACGGCAACGCACTCCGCGTGATGACTGGAGTGGACGAGGACGCGCTGAAGAATTTCGCCACCGTAGACCAGCAACTCATCACGCTCATCTCGTTCGCGCCCATGTCCGTGTTCGGCACGGGTACATCCGGGGCGCAGTACGTCAGCGCAAGGCGGCAGATGGGGAAGAAGGCCGAGGCTTTGTCCGAAGTGCTGAAAAACGCAGGGTATGACGAGCGGCAGATAAAGGACATACTCGATGTCACCAAGGCGGAGAACCCCACACAGCTCGCGGAGCGGCTGTCTCCGGTCATAACGCAGATTGCCTATGACAACAAAGGCAAAGGCCCTGCGGCATACAAGGCCGTGGCGGACTACGCGCAGGCCGTGGCGAGATACCGCATATTTGACGGCATACACGATGCTGATGCGTCGGAACAGCGGCTCTCGATGGCGCAGGAGCTTGCGCAGAGGGCGGGAACGGAGAACATAGTGCAGACGCACGCGGCGGACAACGGGGCGACATACGACACCGTGAGAACCCTCACCGACTATAACGGCAATGTCCGCTATGTCGTAGGCAGGAGCGAAGACGGCACGCTGGCACTCGTGGATGCAGACGGACGGGGACACTCCTTCATATCGGAGAGCGACCTCGAAGAGAATGTGAAGGACGGTCTGATACGGGATTCCGGAGAGATTCGCAAGGACGACTTCCTCGATATGATGGTCGCGAAGCGCAGGTCTTCCGTGGAGACTGAAAGGATGGAGTCGGAACGGCGGCAGCAGACAGAAGACATACTAGCATCTCTGAATCTCGGAGACCAGCTCAACATCGGCACAGAAGAGAACCCGATAAGCGGCACGGTGGTGGGCAAGACCGCCGACGGCACCGTTCTCGTCCAGACGGGCGACGGCGTACGTCAGTACACGGCCGAGGAGGCGGGGAGCTTAATCGGCAAGCCGGTGGTGTCGCCGAAGACCGACGATGAACTGGAAAGCGGCGAAGCCGATGCCGCCGATACGGTGGATGAGACCATGGAGCGGTTCCGTTCGAGGAACGCAGATGCGGAAAGTCCCGGCCTCACCGTAATCACGGAAACCGGAGACCCTGTGACTGTTGTCAGACTTCACCGCTCTGCGGATACCGGAACGGTCACTGCGGTGCTCGAGGACGAGAGCAGCAGGGAACTCCCTGCGGAATCCGTTCTGAAGGCATTGGATAACGAACATGCCGCCATACGACAGGAGGACGAAGATTCTTCTGACGGGCAGCCCGAGGCGGAAGAGAAACCTGCGGAGGATACGCGAGCCAAGGATTTCCGTGGCAACCCCCTGCCACTCGACTCCGATGGAGAAGTAGACCAGACGACTTTGTGGAACAGCGACCCGGAGGCGTGGGCGAAGTGGAACGACGGGCGCAGGGGCGACGGCGGCGCAAGTTCTTTAGAATACCTCAACGCGGCTGCGGCGAAGCTCCGTGGCGACATAAAGAAAACAGACAAGGCTCGGGCGAAAGAGCTTGACTTCAAGAAGAAGGACGCTATGGAAGCGCAGGTGTCCCTGTTGTCAGAAAGGCTCGCGAAGCTGGAGGAGATAATGTCCGGATACGCCGCGAAGAGGAGCGAGGAGGCATCCGCGAAGATGCGGGCGGAAATGGAGCAGGCGAAAGCGGCACGGGTCGCGAAAGCCGAGGAACTCCGGAAATACAACACCGAATCGCTCGGCGGGATAAAGAAGAAATGGGAGGATGCGCCGAAGGTCATCGGAATGCCGGACAGCATCATCCTACCTTCTGGGGAAGAGATAGAGGGGCAATACGTGCTCACCGAAGCCTACGGAGTGACCCCGTCCCACGACCCGGAGAACGGCTACGCGAAGACGAAGGGCTTCCCCGTGGACGAGAACGGGCGCACGGTGAACGACCGCGACTACGAGAAGGACAGGGAGGCGCAGCGGCAGGTGGAAAGCAAGGCCACCGCATATGACCAGAGGGCGTTGCAAACCCCGGTGGTCGTCAGCACGGACGGTGTCGTACTTTCCGGAAACGACAGGTCTATGGCCTCGCAGCTCGCCGCAAGGCAGGGCACGGATGCCAAGTACAACGGCTATCTGTCATCGCACGCGCAGAAGTATGGATTCACGGAAGAGCAGGTGGCGCAGTTCCGGAATCCGAGGGTCGTGTTCGTCCCTACTGGAGCTATGCCATACACCGCATCCACCTTCGCGAAGTTCAATGCGGAGGAGAAGAAGACCCAGTCGAAGACGGAAAGCGCGGTCAAGGCCGGAAAGACCGTCACGTCGGAAGCCCTGCAGGCAATCGCCGAAATTGTAGACAGTCACGAATCGGTCGCGGAGACATACGCCGACACGGAAGCGGTAGCGGCGGTAATCCGCACGCTCGTGGACGCGGGTGTCGTGCAGGAGAACGAAATTAGCCGTCTGATGGACGGCGACCACCTCTCCGGCACCGGAGAAGACCTTGTTGAAAGCGTGCTTCTGGGCGCGGTCATGAGGGAGGACGCGCTGCGCTGCGCCATGGAGGACAGGGCGATAAGGCGGAGCGTGATGTCAGCCCTGAATCAGCTTATCAAGAACAGGGCATACGGGGACTACTCCCTCATCGGCGAGTTCTCCGATGCGGTAGTCCTCCTCTACAGCGCGAAACGCAGCGGACTCGTCAAGGGCGGGGAGAGCGTGGCGAACTATATGAACCAGCCTGTGCTGGACGGGTTCGGGGAGAATCCGCTTGCGGAGGTCACGGTGCAGATGATTGCGAACGTGCTCAACGGGACGAAGGTGAACGGATTGAAAAATCTCCTATCTTTGTACAATCCGAAGGCGGAGATGGCTGCCTCCGGACAGGCGGACCTCTTCCTCGGAGGCGTGCAGAGCAAGGAAAACATAATCAGAGAAATCCTCGAAGAATATGGATACGACACAGAAACCTACACAGGCGGACAACGGCAGTCAGCCGCAGGACAATCAGAAAGACAGGAAAGCGGAAATCCAGAAGAACAAGCTCCTGATGCTGTTTCAGGCAATGCAGCAGATGGAGCAGCAGGAGAAGAAATAACTTCCGGAAACGGCTACAAACTTTCCGATGAGGCGGATGAGAACGGACGGCGGTTCGTCCTCAACTCTAAAAACTCCGACGGAAACGGAGTGCCGGAGGCTGGGAAGAAGAACGAGGGGCAGTTCGGACTTGTCTCCGATGAGAGGATGGAGGAACTGAAGAAGAGACTCCTCGACAAGCTCAAAGGACAGCTCAATTCCGGTTTCGACCCCGAGACGCTTTCCATAGGAATGGAACTTGCGGCCGGTTACATCGACCGAGGGGTGAAGAAGTTCACCGATTTCTCGAAGGCTATGATTGCCGACATCGGAGAGGCAGTCAGACCGTACCTCAAGGCGTTCTACAACGGGGCACGCGATATGCCGGGGATGGAGGTTCTGTCACGGGAGATGGACTCCTATGACACCGTGTCCGCCACCGACGTGAAAGCCATAGGCGCGGCCGCCGGGGAACAGTCCGCACGCGGCAACGGGGTTGTCGAAGCCGACAATGCGGTCGCAGACAGGCAGGGCAATCCGCTGAATGAGGACGGGACACTTAAGGTTGAAGTAGTTGCTTCCATCAACGACCTTACGGACGAGGACTTTACGAATCCCACGAGGAATGTTCAGCTGCCCGGTTTACAACAGAATGTCGCTGACGCAATCGGAACGGAAGGGAAACCGATTGTCATCAAGAAGAACATCTTTGAGAAGAACAGAGTCAGCCATAGGGAGTTGTCACCGAGACAAAGCCGTGACATCCTCTCGGATGCTTTGTATTCTCCGAACCTTTATGGTCAGAACCAGAAAGCCACAAGGCCATACAATTGGATTCTCATCCATAATGCGGACAAACACTCGTCAATCGTCCTTGAAGTGAACCACGGAAAGGACAATGTAGAGATTGTCAATTGGCACTACCTTGATGATGTCGGTCTGGAGCAAAAGAAAAGACAAGCCGAAAAGGAGGGCGGCCATATCCTCACACTCGCGAGTGCAGCTGGCAATGCTCTTGACGGCTTGTCTTCTGATGGCAAAGATACGAACAAATCCGAAACAAAGCAAGAAAACGAAGAATGGGCATACAGGCAGGGCAATCCGCTGAATGAGGACGGAAGTCTGAAAGTGGATGTGATAAACTCCATCGATGAACTGACAGATGAGGACTTCACTAATCCTACGAGGAACGTTCAGCTGCCGACTCTTCCGAAGAATGTGGACGATGCTATCGGCGCAGAAGGCAAGCCAGTCGTTATCAAGAAGAACATTTTCGAGAAAAATGCCGCAAGCCATCAGTTCACATCAGAGGAAAGTCGGGATATTCTTGACAATGCCCTGTACAAGACCGAACTTGTAGGGAAAGCGAATCCTCGCAACAAGCAGAATTATTGGGTGGCGATAAAGGTTGATGAGAACAGCCCGATAGTAGTTCTTGAGGTGAGCCACAATAAAGACAATGTGGAAATCGTAAGCTGGTATTCGCTGGATGAGAGAAATCTTGAAAGGATTAAAAGACAGGCTGAACGCAATGGCGGCGAACTCATTATGTTGTCAAAGGACAAGGTGGAAAGCCTTTCCACTCCTGCGCAAAGCTTGTCTTCTGACGGCAAAGATACGAACAAATCCGAAACTTCCGACAGAAAGGAGGCGGAATCTTCTGAAAAGAAGAATGAAACAGCGATAGGAGAGGTCAAAGCGGGCAAGGACACCCGGGACAATTCGGACATCTGGGTGGTCAAGCCGGCGAAGCGCGTGTCCGCAGAGGAGTTCAAGGGGTTGAAGGCAAGAGCGAAGGACAACGGAGGCTATTGGTCATCGTTCAAGAAAGGCTTCCTCTTCAAGTCCGAGCAAGACGCAGAATCATTCAATAACATAGGGAACAATGAAAGAACAGGAGAAGACACAGAATCCGGAACTTCCGGAGGCGTTCAAATCAATGACGAGACAAGAACTCATACAGCAGCTGTTGTACGCGAGGCGGGACTTGCTGCAAGCGAAGGCCGCGCTCTTGCGGAGAGTGAAAGAAGACCGGGAGATAGAGAGGTCGCAGAATCCGCCAGAAGAATAGACGAAGCCCTCGAAAAGACGGACGATGAACTCGCCCTGCTCGGCTACTACTCCTCCGAAGGGAAGGATGAGCACGAGAGCTATGGCAAGATGCGCAACGCCATAAGGAGAGCAGAAAAGGATGCCGGCAGACTCGCTAAAAAGATTGCTTTCGACCTCGGGGCGGAAGTCAAGTCCAAGGCGAAAGGAAACATTGCTCCGGCTGGTATCGGCGACATCCTGTTTGCAATCCGGCTCGCTGACGGAACGGACTTGACCGTCAGAATCGAGCTGTCATCCAATCGCTACGAACAATATCAGGAGGGGAACTGGGACGACCTCAAAGTCACGGGCATTATGTATCGGATTGAGGATTCGTCTCCGGACGGCAGGGGCACGAAATATCTGACTTCGAACCATTATTTCAGCCCGAATGTCAGATACCGGGATATGATTGAAGCTTTCCGCGCCAAATTCGGAGAGCGTCTGCCCGAGCAGCCGACCGGGAAGAGCATCCTGAAGGATGCCGAGATAATCGCAGAAAAGGCCGCACGGAAAAAAGCGGAGAAAAAAGATAGGAAATCTGACGGGAAAAACGCATATTTGCAGAACGGCGACGACCTGTTGGGCGACCTGTTCAGTTCTCTGACCAAAGAAGAGGACAACGGCGGGGAGGCCGTGCAGGCGAAGCCGGTGGAAGTTCAACCGGTAAAAACTGACAACGATGGACTACAGGGAGTTTATGGCGTTCGCGCCGAAAGGATGCGGCCCGAAGATAGTCGACACGAGAGCGGACTTGGAGAAGAGTCTGGAGAATCTGGCGAAGGAGTTGGGCAAGACAGTGGACGAACTGACGGACAGGGAGTTGGACGAAGCGTCGCTGAGAATCGGGATTCCGCCTCACGACTGGGACATTCCGTAGAAGACACCACGGAGTCAGACTCCGTGGATGCCTCCACGCAGAAATCACGGAAGAGGAACAACATCCACAACAACAGCGTCGGCAGAGGTGCCGAATATGCGCCTAAAACACCTTCTGAAAGAGCAAAGGCCAACATCGAAGCCATACGGCTGATGAAGGCTCTCACCGCTGAAGAACGCCCCGCATCCAAGCAGGATATGGAGGTTCTCCGCCGATACACCGGCTGGGGCGGTCTCGGTTCTCTTTTCAACCAGCGGTCATCACGCGAATACCGCGAACTCGCGTCCCTCCTCACTCCGGAGGAGATGCAGAGCGCGGAGTACAGCATCAACACGGCATACTTCACTCCTGCCAGCATCATAGACACGCTGTGGGATTTGGCGAAGCGTCTCGGATTCAAGGGCGGGAAAATTCTTGAGGGAAGCGCGGGCATCGGCAATATGCTCGCGTCTATGCCGAAGAACATAAGCGAAGCAAGCGAGATTTCCGCCGTGGAACTCGACCCCGTGACGGGCAATATGCTGCGTCTTCTCTATCCGGACGCGGACGTGCAGGTCAAGGGCTTTCAGGATGCGGACATCGACAACAACAGCGTCGACCTGGCCATCACCAACGTTCCGTTCGGAACGGGGATAAGCGTCTATGATTCCAAGGAGAAAGACCTGACGAGAAAATTCGGGAACAGGATACACGACTTCTGCATCGCGAAGAATGTACGCAAGCTCCGCGAGGGAGGCATCGGCATATTTATCACGACAAACGGGACGCTTGACAAGAGCCGCGAACTTCGCAGCTGGATAGTGAACGAGGGAAACGCGGATTTCATCGGCGCATTCCGTCTCAACAACGAAACTTTCGGAGGCACACCGGTCACGTCCGACATAATAGTAATCCGCAAGCGCGTGAACGGGGTGAAATCCGCAGACGCGATAGATGTCAGCGGCACGACGGTGACCAGACGCACCAAGTATGCGGAAGATGCCGTATGGGATTCACGTACGCGCAGCTATGTCTCCGTGACTAAAGACGCGGTGATGGAATACAACACCTATTTCGTGGAGCATCCCGAGAATATGGCCGGAGAGATGATGTTCGGAGCGGAAAAGGGCGACACGTTCCGTCCCGGCTCCGTGGGTCTGTACCGCAGTGAGGAGAAGCCGCAGGAGAAACTGCTTGCTAAATGGGCGAAAGAGTTCCGCGAGACGGAGATGAACGCCGCCGCAAACGCCGGGACGGAGACGGCGGAGACGGAAAATGCGGACGGAGTCAAGGAGGGTCAGTTGATTCTCAACAGCAAGGATGAGATTTGCCTGTCAAGGAAAGGAAAGGCCGTTCCTGTCGGAGTGAATGCCAACAAGGTCAAAGGTTACTCTAAAAAGCAGGTGGTCGAGGACTACGACTCAATCAAGACCGCGCTTGACAAGGTTCTGGACTATCAGGGGAAGAACGAGGACAACGAGGGTCTCAAGCCTCTTCTTGACGGGCTGAACCGAGCCTACGACACTTTCACCTCAAGGTACGGCAGTCTGAACAAGAACGTGGCGATTTCATTCCTCCGCAACGACGTGGACTTCCCGTCCATCGCCGCCGTGGAGGACTATAAGGAGAGTGTTGCGGCGGACGGAAAGAAAATCGTCAGCATCTCCAAGAGCGACGTGTTCAGCAAGCGTGTCGTGGGCTTTCAGACCGAACCGCATCCGAAGAATGTGAGGGACGGAATCATCGTCTCTATGAACCGCAGCGGAAAGATAGACATCCCGTACATAGCGGGAGAAACCGGACTGTCAGAAGAACGGGTGCGCGAGGAGGTGCTGGAATCGAATCTCGGTTTCGTCAATCCGGCCACGGGTATGATTGAAGACAGGGACGAGTACCTCTCCGGAAATGTCAGAGAGAAGCTGGATTATGCAAGGGGGCACAACAAGGGCGGAGAGTTCGACAAGAACATAAGCGCGCTCGAGAAAGTCATCCCGGCGGACATCCCGGCTCACCTGATTGACTTCAGCCTCGGCTCGGACTGGATTGAAAAGACGCTCTACACCGAATACGCGAGGGAGAAATTCGGACTCAACGAGAACTTCGAGCCGGTGAACATCGGCGGTGTCTGGAGCCAGTCGCAATACAAGTTCATAGATTCGTCCAACGAGAAGAACAGGGCGGAGGGTGTAACGAGCGATGTCCTCGGAGAGCGCGTACTCGGTCACGAGCTGATGCTTGCCGCGATGAACAACGTGCAGATTCGCTTTTCCAAGACGGTAAAACATTCCGACGGCTCCTCCGAGACGATAACCGACAAGAACGCATCCGAAGCGGCCGCAGCGAAGATTGACAATATGCGGCAGGACTTCAAGGAATGGGCGAAAGACAGGGTGCTCAAGGACGAGACGCTCGCCAAGAGCATTTCCGAGACGTACAACCGCCTGTTCAACGCAATAGTGCCGAAAGAAATCGGGGACGAGTTCCTTCCGGAAAGGTTCATCGGGGCGACTACGCAGAGGACTCTGTATCCGCACCAGAAGAAAGCGGTCATAAAGGGCACTACCCAGCCTGTGCTCCTCGCACACGAGGTGGGGACGGGCAAGTCCTTCACTCTCATCTCCACCGCTATGGAGCTGCGGCGGCTCTCCCTCGCGAAGAAGCCTATGATTGTAGTCCAGAACGCGACAGTCGGGCAGTTCGTCAGCGATGCGAAACTGCTCTATCCAAATTCCAAAATCCTTACCGTCAACGAAGCTGACAGGACGCAGGCCGGCAGGGCGGCGTTCTATGCCAAAATCAAATACAACGACTGGGATATGATTGTCGTCCCTCAGTCCGTGTTCGAGATGATTCCGGACAGCGCAGAGCGGCAGAGGGCTTTCATTCAGGAGAAAATCGACGAGAAGATGCACGTCATCGAACTCGCCAAGCAGGCAGGTGTGGACAGCCGTTCCGTTTCTTCAATGGAGAGGGAGCTGAAAAATCTGCAAAGGGAATATGAATCCGGTGAGTCTGAATCCGGCGGAACGAAGCGCGACGCGAAACGGGAGGCGAAGACGAAGGAGAATGCGGCGGCAAGGGCGAAACAGCAGCTCGACAGGAAGACCGACGATGTTTCGGACTTCGACGAGATGGGCATCGACGCTCTTCTCATAGACGAGGCGCACGCATACAAGCACCTCGGTTTCTCGACACAGATGCAGCGCGGTGTGAAGGGCGTGGACCCGTCGTACAGCAAGCGTTCGGCGGGAGTCTATCTCAAATTGCAGAGCATCTTTGACAGGGTCGGACGCAGGAATGTCGTATTTGCGACTGGCACGCCTATTTCCAACACTGCGGCGGAAATCTGGACTTTTATGAAGTATCTGATGTCTCCGGACGTGATGAAGGCGAACCACATCTATTATTTCGATGATTTCGTCCGCAACTTCGGAAACATAGCCCAGACGACCGAGTTCACGACATCCGGAAAATACAAGGAGACGACGAGATTCTCCGGCTATGTGAATCTTCCGGAGCTGGTGAGGACTTGGTCTTCGGTGGCCGACACCGTCCTCTCCAAGGACGCGAAGGACGCGAAAGGCGAGGACTTCAAGGAGAAGCTCCCGGAACTGGAGGGAGGCAAGGCGCAGGACATCTTCCTGCCGCAGTCGCCGTCACTCATCGGCATAATGAACTATGTCCGGGCGAAGCTGGACGAGTTCGAGAAAATGTCCGGTACGGAAAAGAGGAACAACAGCAGCATCCCGCTCGTGATGTACGGAATCGCGCAGAGAGCCGCCATAGACCCCCGTCTTGTCGACATGAACGCGGCGGACGAACCGCTGTCGAAGACGAACAGAGCCGTGGAGGAGATTCTGAAAGACCTCAAGGACACGGAGTCCTACAAGGGCACTTGCGCAGTGTTCTGCGACAATTACCGCAGGATGGACGCTTCGGAAAACGGGAAAGACAAGACGGAGGGCTTCAACCTGTTCAAGGAGATTAAACGCAAGCTCGTCGAATCGGGGATTCCGGAAGAGCAGATTGCCATTATGGAGTCCGGAATGACCGTGGACAAGAAGCAGAAGATTTTCGACAAGGTGATAGACGGGGATATCCGCGTCATAATGGGGACTACGCAGACCCTCGGGACTGGCGTGAACATTCAGACCCGTCTCCATTCCGTCATACATATGGACGCTCCGAACCGTCCTATGGACTATACCCAGCGCAACGGACGAATACTGCGTCAGGGCAACCTGCACAAGGAATGGGGCAAGACCGTCCGGGTGATAAGATTCGGCGTGGAGGATTCCCTCGACGTGACGGCCTACCAGAGGCTCAAGACGAAGTCGGAGTTCATTGATGCGGTTATGAACGGGAAGCCGCTTTTGAAGAACGCGATGGAGGGCAGGACGATAGAGGAGCCGGACGAGGGGCTGTTTGACAATGCCGTGGCGCAGCTGTCCGGAAGCCAATACGCAATCAAAGTATCTGCGGCGGAGCGGGAAATCCGAAGACTCAAGGCGCAGAAACAGCAACACGCGCAGGACCAGATTCATATTGAGAGCCAGCTGAAGCAAAACAACTCGAAGATAGGCATCTTCCGTAAATACATAGAAGAGAGCCGTGCGGCGATATCGGTCGCCGGAAGCACGTTCAAGGACGGCAAGGTGTCGAAGATAGGCTTCAACGGCAAGACCTACCAGAACGAGGACAGTCTCAACGAGGCTCTGAAAAAAGGCGTTTCCGCCGAGATTAGGGAATATCTCGATAAGAACAGGAACAACCGGACATTCACGAAAGGTGCGCTCACCTACCGCCTGTCCTTTGACGGAATAGACGCTACCGTCAATGTGACGGTGACAAGGAAAGAGGAATACTCTCCGCAAAGCGGATTCTTCGGGAAGATGTCAACGGTGATGGAGTATGACTGTCCGCGCCTCGGCATCATACAACGCAAGGTCGAAGGAAACGCCATCAAGGAAATGGTGGCTGATTTCAGAAACAATGTCGCGACCGGAAAATACTCAAGGGATGCGGTCACAAGGCTTGAGACCGCCATAGAGCGGATGGAGCGCGACAACGCGCTTATGCTGGAGCGGCGCGGCAAGCCGTTCAAGGACGAGCAGAAGCTGAAAGATGTATCGGACAAGCTTGAGGAGTATAGGAAGCTGATGAAGGCGGAGATGGAGGAGAAAGAGGCGAAGTATGCCCGGTCGCAAGATGCGGAAGTGCATTCGGAGAACATCGGCGCGGAAATCGACAAGCTGATGGATTCTGACGGAAACTCTTCAGAGGATGCGGAGTTCGAGATTGAATCCGAGGAAAGCGACTGGCAAGCGGAGGAGACTCCGGAGCGTCAGCTCGCCTACGAAGCGGTGTCACAGATGCTCTCCGATGCGGGTGTCCCTGTGGAGGAGGTTTCAGAAGAAGCGTTGAGACAGCTGGCGGAGAACTCGGAGATAAAAGAGAAAATGCTCGATACCGTACTACCGGAGGACGAATCCTCTTTCAAAGGTACTGTTATATCGAGCACTTCGGGGGCAAAGGTACTAAATGATTTGGATAATGCAATAACCCGCTATGAAGAAAATCCGAATAACAAACCGACAAACTTCCTCGGAGACGCAGCCGCCGCTCTGGGTGCGACAAAGCACGGGAGCAACAGCCAATACGCCACTTTCGAGGCGAAGAACGGAGAAATAGTCACCATTCGTCTCTCCGACCATAATGCCAAGGTTTCCAATTTCGACAACCACGAAGAGAACAGGGGCGTAAGCATCGTCATATCCCGAAAAGCCAATGCCGGGATGACCAATGACGGAAAGGCCAATGTGACAGAATACTTCTACTCGGACAAGCAGTTGAGGAAGTCGGAAGGCAAGCCGTTGGCGGATATCCTCAAGTCCATCAAGCAGACTCTTTACAGCGGAGAGTACAAGGACACTACAGGCCTCGCGCAGGTCGAAGAGGTGAATGCCGGGACACTGAACCGCATAGAGTTTCTCCGTGACGGGGACGTGGTCTACGGCGCGGCAGTCGGCGGCAAGATTCTCCTCAACGCCGAAAGGCTGAACCCTAACACTCCGGTTCACGAATACACCCACCTCTGGGACAAGGCGTGCAAGGTGAAGAATCCGGAGTTGTGGAAGCGCGGAATGGAGCTGATGAAGCAGACCCCGCTCTGGAAAGAAGTGGAGAACGACACGAACTATTCCGGACTTGACGAGGAGGGAATCGCATCCGAGGTGCACGCAAGGCTCACCGGAGAACACGGGGCGGAACTGCTTGAAAGGATGAGCCGGGAAGCTCTGAAAGGCAACGGCGGCGCGATAGACAAGGCGGCGAGAGTGTCCGTCATATCCAGACTGCGCAAGTGGCTTTCCGACTTCTGGTATTGGGTCAGGGACACGATGACCCCTTGGAGCAGGGAGGAGGCGGCCGAGGTGTCTCTTGAGGATTTCGTCAATATGCCGCTCGCCGACCTCGCTAACGGGACGAGGCTCAATGACAATATGTTTGACGCTGAGAACAACGACATCCGGTTCAGAGTTATGGGAGAGAGAGGCACAGCCAACCTCGACAAATCGGAGAACTCCAACTCCCGGCGCGATGCGCTCTCTGTCGCAAGGCGGATGAAAGACGAGGGAAAGTCCGTAAGAAAGATAAGACAAGCGACCGGATGGGAACTCGGGGCTGACGGAAAGTGGAGATATGAGACCGTGGATGAATACACGGTTACGGACGAGGCGGTGGAGAAACTCCGCAACGCGGAGGATGCCGTGCGTCTTGATGAAATCATCGGCGACCGCCAGCTTTTTGACGCTTATCCGCAACTGCGGGATTGTAGGGTGCGCACATCCGACTTGGGCGAGAGCCGGGACGGTACGAGCTGGGGCGGCGACATAGAACTCAACTCCAGACTTCTTTCTTCCTCCCCGAGAGTCCGTGCAAAATTGGAAAAGACTCTCACCCACGAAATCCAACACGAAATCCAGAGACTGGAAGGCTTCAGGATGAGCGACCGTGAGGACTATTTGTTCAGACCGCACGAGATTGAGGCGCGTAATGCCGCGAACAGGATGAAGATGGGAGAGTCGGCACGAAGACGCACTCCGTTTTATGAGACTTCCGATGTGGCGGACAATGCTCATTACGACGGTGGGGCGTTCTTATACGGAGTGAAAGTCCCTGAACCGCATTATGAGGAAATGGCAGAGAACGCGCTGGAGGAGGCTTTCAACGGAGCGGCGCACAGCCTCGTGACGGACAAGAAGGAGAGAGAGCGGCTGAACTCGGAGCCGACAATAAAGGTTTACCGGGCAATGCAGCTCCACGATGGTGTGCTCTATCCGCCGATGGCAGGAAAGGTGAACGGCAAATGGCAGCAAGGCATCGCGGTGGAAGACCTCGGGACGGTTTGGGAGAAGTCGGACGAGCATCCGGAACTTGCGGACAAGAAAGGCAGGTTCACGCTTAACAAGGGCAACGGGACATCGCTGAAAGCTCGATACAATCCTTACTTTCACACCAGCACAACGCCGTTGAACGACCAGTTCTCGTCCGCTCAGTCGCGTCCGGAACTCGTCACCGTGGAAGTGGAGATTCCCGAAGGCGAACTGACTTCCGGCTATAAGGCGGAAAAGGCGAAAGACGGTGTCGGCAAGGTGGAATGGAAAGCTGGAGCGGTACAAGGGCAACTCACGGGCACGCGTGAGGTCATCCTTTCCCGGTGGAACAAACCCGTGCGCATCGTCCCGGAAAGCGAGGTGGCGGACAGGATTGTTGAGATGTTCGGCGGCAAGGACATCACTATGCCGTCCAACGTCGTGACTCCGTCATTGAGGGCGGAACTCGAAAAGCGCGGCGTTCCGTTCGTGGAGACCGACAATCAGGGCAGACCGGTGAAGAAAACTATAAGGTTCAGAACTGAAGATGCGAAGGAATTGCTGAATAGGATGCAGGAGAGTGCAGAAAGACTCGTACCTCGGCAATTGACCAAGGAACTTTGGGATTCAGAAATAAAGGATAAGGTTTTCCGAACTCCGATAGGCAGTGTCAAGCTCGGAGACAATCAGTATGACAAAAACATCAAAAAGGGTCGCGAGAAAGAATTCGGGATGCTCGTCCCCACTATTGAACGACCAGATGTCATTTTTGAGGAATCGGCTCCGGAGGAAGGGGCGGAGAGGCAGACCAAATATGTGTTCGTGAAGACCTTTGTAGATGGTGACGGGAATAGGCATATAAACTATGCTTCAGTTTCAGTCAGCAAGGCCAATACGGAGGTTATAGAAAGCAGCCACTATCTTCGGGACAAACAGGTGCTCAATAAAATAGAAAAAGAGCAAATGCTTTGGAATCGTTTCGCAAGCGATTCTGCACTTTCGGCACAAAGCAGCTCGACAGTTCAAAGCAATGCTCTTTCTTCTGATGCAAAGGTAGCAAACAGTTTTGAGAATCCAAGCGTCTCCGATGAAAACGGACAGGACATCGGACAGGTCAATGCGAAGTTCAATGAACAGCTTGCAACACTGACAGCGGAAAATGCAGATAAGATATACTTTAATTTAGGAATACCTTCTTCTAAATTGTTGTCTGCCGGGGTTGCGTATAAACCGATACGGCTTCATGGAAGCAAAGTGTTGAAGAAAATGAAGAAACACGGTTTCTCCATCGACGAGCTGCGCGACTTGCCAAATGCAGTTGCAAACCCTATCGCTGTGTTTGACAATTTAGGGAAAAGCGGAAACCGGTCAGTGCTGACAGAATTAAAAACCGCTAACGGAAACTTCCTCGTCTCAATAGACTTGGGAAAAGGTACAGAGGCAGACTTTGATGTCGTGAGCAGTATATTCGGCAAGAAAGGTCATAGTATTGCTGCTTGGATAAACAAAGGCTACTTAAAGTATGTAGATAAAGAAAAAGCCCTAAATTATCTGCACCTCTCCGCACCAATTGCGGAAGCCTCAAATAATGTAGAGCTTTCCTCTGCGACAAAGGTAGTGGAAAATTTTGAGAATCCAAGCGTCTCCGGAGAAAACAGGCAGGGTACTGAACTCGAACGGGAGGGCGAAGGGTCCTACAACTCCGTTCCGACATCGTTGAGCCGCAGCTACAGCGGCAAGAGGTATGCATCGGAAGAGATGTCCGGCATCGTGGGAGTTCCGGTTGAATATGTCTCCCGCGAAGAGCTGCCCGAGAACCACAGGAACGCCAAAGGATACTGGAAGAACGGGAAGATTTATGTCTGCCTTGAAAACCATCCCGATGCGGACGATGTGCGCAGGACGGTGCTCCACGAGGCCGTGGGGCACAACGGACTCCGCAGACTTGTCGGAGACAGGAATATGGACGCATTCTGTATGGAAGTCTTCGCGAATCTCCCGAAGAATGAGAGAGCGAAGATTACAGAAGCAGCCCTGCGGAAATACAAGGGGGACTTCGCCGAAGCCACGGAGGAGTATCTCGCCCAAAAGGCGGAGACGATGGATACGGGGGAGTCCTATGACAATCTGTGGGACACCATCCGCGTGAAGCTGCGGAATCTCCTTTCGAAGATAGGCATAAACCTTCCGCTGTCCGACCGCGACATCAAGTGGATACTCTGGCAGTCGTTCAATGCGAACCGGAGAAACAGCCTCCTGAACGAGGCGCAGAGGCAGGTGATGGCGGAACGGCTCGGCTTCTCGAACTCCATATCGGAGATGAGGGGCAGGGCGGCGGAGGCAATCCGTATGAGGGACGACATCACCTCCGCAGCAGACCTCTACAATGTAACCGTCCAGAACTGGAAGACGAGACTGCACGAGAGCTGGGTGGATATGTACAATTCCGTGAACACGCTCGTCGAAGCCGTCGAAAAGCAGACCGGCAAGCCCGCTCAGGGATTCGAGGACGTGAGGCTCGCGCTGAATCAGCGGAGTTCAAAGGAACTCGCTGCAATCAAGGCGTGGGAAAGGGACTTCTACAACCCGATGATGCAGGCCGTCAAGGACATCATGGACGGGCAGGGGCTGAAACGCGAGGATGTCGACAGGTACGCTTTCCTCAAGCACGGACTCGAAAGGAACGAGGTTTTCGCCAAGAGGGACGCACGCAACTACTATACGTCGCGGTACGGGAAGAAGATTGACGGGGTAAAGGCGGACGGGAAACTCTCCGATGCCGAAAGGAGGGAGAAGATTGACGAACTTGAAGCGGAACTTGGAGTGCGTCTGGCCGGCATAGATGCGGGGACTAACGGGAAGTATCTGAAATACAGGGAGCAGGATTATGGCGGACTCACTGCGATGTTCAGCACGTTCGATGACATTGAACCGAAGAAAATCGGCGAAAGCGAAGAAAGGTACAGGGCGCGGGTTCTCGCCGCGAGACACCCTATGTATGACAACCTCGCGGAAATCGAGGAAGCCGCACGGGCGGAGGTGGAGGACTTCGAGAGAAAAGCCGGAGCGGAGCAGATAGACAGGCTCTGGAGAGCCACCAACAAGGCTACGAAATCCATTCTGAAACATCAGCGGGAGTCCAATATGCTCACCCGGGAGCAGTACGAAAGCGTGCGCGATATGTTCTCGTTCTACGTGCCTATGCGCGGATTCGCGGACAACACTGCGGAGGATATGTATTCCTATTACGGCAGTTCGGACAGCAGGGGTTCAGTCACGCCGCCGCTCCTCAAGGCGAAGGGCAGGAAGACGCAGGCGGAATCCCCGTGGGGATACATCGGCGCGATGGCCTCGACGGCGATGGCGGCGGACGGCAAGAACGACACGAAGCTCGCGCTCTATTATTTCGTAGCGAACCGTCCGGACAACGACCTCGTAAAAGTCTCCGACGTGTGGTATGAGAAGGAGGGAGTCGACCCGGACACGGGCAAGCAGACATACAGGGCTGTCTATCCGCAGTTCAGCGAAGCCCTCGATTCCGAAGCGGCGCGGGATGCCTATGCCCGGTGGGAAAGCGATATGGAGGCGAAGCGCGACAGGGGCGAAGCCGTCAAGGGGACGGACAGAATCGACCTCCAGAACAGTGTGATACATATCGACCGGCAGCACGAGACCTCGCACGTCATAAAGTTCAAACTGAACGGCAGGGACAAGATGATGCTCATCAACGGCAACCCGAGGGCGGCGCAGGCGATAAACAATGAACTCAACATCGATGCATCCACGGACGCGATAACCAAGGGAGCGCAAGGCATCCTGAGGCTTATGGCCGGATTGAGCACGTCATACAACCCTGCGTTCTGGCTCTCCAACGCGCAGAGAGACC